>NZ_JBUOIV010000051.1:0-37783 GCF_055467485.1 Desulfosarcina sp.
ATGTTTATCGTTTGCGTCGCTCCGGTGCCATTGTCATTCGTTACATTTCTCACATATTTGCTCACTTCAAGTGTTCCGCCTGCAGCATTGGTCGTAACTGACGCAGAACCAATTTGGCCATTCATGCTGGCGGTTACCGTTGTTTCCCAGAAAGCGGCAAGGCTGGGATCTGCCACGATACCCTGGGTAACGGTCAGGGTAACCGTGCTTTCCTCAAGGATCATCCATCCGGCGGCCGGTGTAAACGCAATCGGGCCTGCGGAATCATTTTGCAAGGTAATGCTGCCAGGTACAGCAGTCGTGCCGGTGCCAACCGCAGGATCATTGACGATAGTAATGGAAAAGGGTCCGTAATGGTTGGTTCCATCGTGGATATATACAACGTCTCCGACCGCCAATCCGTTGATTACATTATCGGATGGACTTCCACCGGTCGTTGCGCCATTTGTGGGAACGCCACCGTCGTTGGGCACTGCGAACGCAATGCTGGCACCCGCATTAATGGTCGTCAGATTTCCTATTGTTCCTTCCGAGGGATCGAATACCGTAGCTCCCAGAAACACCGAGCCCGAGCCCAAAATCGGCAATGTGGCACTGATGGCGATATTCGTTGGGCTTCCGTCGGCCGCACCCAATGAAATGGATTCGGGACCGTTGGAATTCGTTCGAAGGGTTATCGTGTAGACTTGCGTGCTGCCTGTTCCATCGGTGCTTCCCGGTGACGGGCTGAAAGACACCACCGTCGGTGGCACGTCGATGGTATTAACAGTCACATCGATTGCCGCGCTGATCGGTGTCTGGGCAGTACCGCCGCCGTCCTCATAATTAACCGTCACCGTATTTCTGATGACCGTATTGCCCGCACCGCCTTCCAATGCAGCGAAAGCGGCCGTGCTGATGCTGAGCAGGCAAACCGCCAGCGCTGCCGCGAAAAAAGGCATTGGGCTGTTGAATCTACTAAAACGATTCCTTTTTCTCTTCATCTGGGTATGCATTACCATCTCCTTTTCTCTGATCATATTTCACTGACGTACTGGTTGAGTGGGTGGAACGTAAGGAGGCTATTTTTTGTTCTTCTACTGTCTGCGTTGAGGGCCGGCCCGGGCCCATCCATTTTTCTCGTGCATTTCTCTTTTCATCTCCACTCCTTTTATGATTGATAAAAGTCTATTTCACGATCGCTTCGTATCCGAGGGTCAGGGTTTTTCCGGGCGGCACTTCGGCAAGCGTCCAGCGGATGTCCGTGTATTGCTCCGGACCGGCGGCCTGCTTCTGCGTGCTGCCGTCGGCCTTTTTGATGGTGACGGTCAGGCGTGACGGCCTGTCGAAATGATTGCCGCCGTCCACCGAGAAGGCTATCTGGGCGCCTTCGCCGAATGTGCTGTCACCGACATAGGTCGTGCCGTCGGGCAGCGGGTTGTTGAGCACCACGTTGGTGGCCTTCTCGTCGCCGCTGTTGGTAACGGTGAGCGTATAGAAAATGGTCTGCCCGCTCTCCACCGTGTCGGCGGGGACGCGTTTAACGACGGCCTGGCCGTTGTCGACGACGCTGATCTCTTTTTCCGCCGTAATGGCCACTTTCACCTCCGGTTTGGCCCAGACATCCATGGGCATGAGCATCAGGACGACGGCCGCCAGTGTTAAAAACGTTCTCATCTTCATTTTTCTTTCCTCCCGGTTATGATTGATATGTGTAATTGGTTTTCTCATTTCACGACCGCCTGGTATCTCATGGTAAAACCGCTTCCCCCCCCTTTTAGTGTTCCGACCATCGGCAGCCGCCAGTGGGTCACGCTGCCGTCGTAACCTGCCGGTGCCCCGCTGCCTCCGGAGGCCAGCGGGCTGTAGGTGAAAGTCGCGCCGCCGTTGTCCGAATAGGCCGGCGTGCCCAGTGCCATGCCGCCGGTCGCCCCGACCAGCGTAAACGGCAGCACGCCGCTGCCGTCATAGGCGATACGCAGCGCCGTATAGGGGCTCATGGCGTCGTCCAGTTCGATGTTGATCGCCGGCCCCGTTCCGGTGTTGACCACCTGGATGGTATAGGTAATCAGGTCACCGGGGACGGCGGTGGCACTATTGGCGGATTTCAAGACGGTGAGCAGGGGCGCCCCCACGAGCAGTGTGGCCGTCCCCTGGTGAATAATGGTGCCCTCGGCGCCTTCGGTGGCCGTTACCAAAGCTGTCCAGGTGCCGTCGCTGCCGAAGGCAGGCAGGGTCAGCGGCGTTTCGAAGATTTTGGTTGCTGCGCCGCTGTCCTGCTCCTGCGTCATGGGGTAGGTAGTGGTTCCCGAGGGTCCTGTAATTTCAACCGTTGCGCCGCTGATGTCGAAACTGCCGAAGGGATCGCTGACCACCGAACGGACGTATACGGTATTGCCGGTGGGGGCCGAGGTGACCATTGTGCCGGCGGGATAGGCTTCGTCATAAAACGAGACCGAATCAACGTTGATGACCGTCTCCGCTTCTATCTGAACCTGTGAGGCGTTTGCCCCCCCTGAAGTGGTGTAAACGCGGAAACTCCGATTATTCGATGAAGTATTGGATACGGTCAGAACCAGGGATGATCCGGCGTCCAGATATATATCGCCAGACACCGGAATCATGAAGGTAAATTCACGGATTACATTGTTGAGAAGCACGTCCTGATCGTTCAATAAACCGATGTTCCGTGAGGTCGCGCCGGTCGAACTCAATGCCAGGTTGAGGGTTCTTTCACTAAAACCGTTGTTACTCGAGTTTTTTCTCAGCATCAGTCGTATGGGAATAAAACCGCTGTCGCCATCGATCATCAGGGGGAGTTGGAGTTCGGGGCTGAGCACCCACGAATTGCTGTCACCCCCGATAATAAACGCATGATCTATAGACGTAGGGAGTTCACGCGAAAGGTCGGAGTCCGTATATAAATAAAGCTGTTTGTTCCCTGTGGCCGGTATGGCCGATACCGGTGGAGACGAAACGACCGGATTGGCGCCCGTTCCACCTGGCGCCTTGATACCGGCGGTATTGTCGATGGTTGTACCAGTCGCTGCCGACGTATCCACCGTCACCTCGAAGACGATCGCGGCGCTGCCGCCGGCCGCCAGGCTGATCCCGGACACATCCAGATAGCCGGAGCCATTGGGGCCGGTGCCGTCGAAAGTTGAATCATTCGTGGCCCCGGCGGGCACGCTCATCGTCGTGATATCGAATCCGGACAGGTGGGCGGGAATAACGTCGGTAACACGGATGCCTGCGGCAGGGACGCCGGCGGATTCGACTATCGCGATGGTGTACCTGAGAATATCACCCGGATAGAGGCTGCCCCCGTTAAGATCGATGACGGACTTGGTCGATGTGGACAGATCCGGTGCCGGTTCGACGATGGTAAAGGACTGTGCGTCGATGTTGAAGTAGTTGACCTGGCTTTCCGGACTCGCCGGTTGTCCGGGGATATGCGCCACGCCATTGGTGGCGCCGATGATGCTGCCCGATCCGTCCAGCGCCAGGATCAGGGTTGTCCACTGCACGCCGACGGTGGTCCCGGCGGGGATGGTGGTGGTGGGGCTGCCGGCGTCGGAGCCGTCGTTGGTCCACGAACCGTCGTTGGCCACGGCGTCGCCATGGCTGCCATCGTCATAGAGAACAATGCCGGAAACAACCGGTGACCCGGTGTCATCCAGGACAAGGGCAACCAAGGAGGCGGGTTGGGCATCAACTGCAGCGGTGATGGACAGGGTCGAACCAGCGGCGGCGGTTAATGGACTCGTCACGTTCGTACCGAAAGCCTGGGGGCTGCCCAGGGTGCCGGCGACTACCGACCATTGTACATCGTCTATATGGACCCACGAACGATATTGATTGTAATGGCTGCTGGTAATTTCCAGGGTGACGGTCTGCCCGGCATATGCATTGAGATTGGCGGAAACCGTGAACCAGGGCTCGCTGCCCTGAGTCAAGGTCATGGCGGGTGAATAGTGATGATTTCCGTTGGTGTCCGTATCCCAACCATTGTACTGGCCGTATCCGGATTGGTTCCATCCAGCTGGCGTGGTGCCGTAATTGGGAGAAAAGGGAAGCATGCCGTAGTTGCCGGCCGCGGGCCCGACCATTTCCACGCTGCTGCTGCCCACCAAGCGGATGCGGATAAAATCATACTGGTTAGCCCCATCCGCCGAACTGTCCCAGCCTTCCAGACGATAACGCAGGGTTAGATCCCCGGGGTTGGTGGCTGCCACCGTGAAGGTTCGCGACAAGGTCACCGCAGGGCTGCCATTGCCGGGCTCGTTCTGGGTGCGGGCGCCCAGCAGATAGGACAACTGCCCCGTGTGCGGCGTGCCGTCCGTGGTCACGAAAGGCGTCGCCCCACCGGTCGTGTCTGAATTGATGCTGGGCGTTTCGCTGGGACGCACCTGGGCATCGAAGCCCGCATTGGCAATGGCGGCCCATCCGGCAGGAATGGTCTGACCGACGGTGCTGAATTCGAAGTTGCCGTTGATCGTGTTGGCCGCCGACCAGGGGGTTTTGGGACCGTTCTGGACGATATCGAAATACAGGTAGCAGGTTGACGGCCCGCTGTCTTCCAGGATGAAGCGCACTTCTCCCCGGCTGTTGCCAAGGGCATCGGTTCCACCCATGAATATTGCATCGGTAAATTGCTGGATGGCGGCGAGGGCGCCGCTGCTGTTCACAATCCGGGGAGAATTCGAATCGAAGGTACCGGAAATGCCCAGGGTGGTGAGCAGCGAAAAGAAGTCGACGTCGATTCTGATGGTGCTGTTGACCGACGTTCCGGCAGGGATGGAAATCGGTACCCGATAATGCCAGTCCGGTGCGCTCCCCACAGCATTGGTGTCAAACCAGACCGTTGCGGACCGCAGATCGGCATGGCACAGATGGGGTACCATGACCATCAGTGCGACGAAAAGGCCAACGATCCAACGCTGACACATCGGGTATATCCGGATTGCCGAGGTCATATCAGGAAGGGCTTGCCTGAATGCTTGCCTGGGATGGCGTTCGCGGGTCAAACTGACATTCCATCATCTTCTCCACCACCGATACCAATGGGTCGATACCGGCGTCGGAAAAAGTGATGAAACGGGGGGCGAGTGCATGGGCTTTGGAAACCGTTTGCGGATCTTTATCGGAAAGGACCAGCACCAGGCGCATGTCTGAGAGCAGTTCCCTGATGGTCAGGAGCCGGTCCAGTTCCGCATCGCTGCCGATGGAAAGGACGCCGATCTTGAGGTTCAGGCGCGGCTGGCGAAGCCGCTGAAAAACGTCGTCCAGATCCGAATAGGTTTCCAGGCACACTCCGGAAGACCCGGCATTCAGCATCTGCCTGAGTTCTGAGGAAACACCGTTTTTACCATTTGCGTATAGCAACAGCATGATATCACTCTCCTTCTGCGGTTTCCGTTGGATTGCTCAACATGAAGGAGAATGGCAACAACTGTGCCTGATCTGAATAATTCTAAATTATTCAATTATTACATATTATTATAAGTCAGAAACAGGGAGTTGAATGAAAAATACGGCAGGATGGCGCGCGGGGAGTGTCCGATTTTCCGGACAACGTCCGATAAACAGGAAATGGCGGATCGATCGTGGATGTCCGGCAGCAAGCCGGGATCAGCCCGTCTGCTGGCTTTCGGTTTCCTCGAGGGGGTCGCCGATCTGATGCTTGGTGAGCAGCTCGTAGAGACGGGATCGGGAGATCCCTGAAATCTTGCACGCCTGGGCGATATTCCGACAGGTGCCGGTCATGAGATCCTCCAGATATCGCTTTTCAGCCTTCAAACGGTATTCCTTGAAGCTGACCAGCGAGTCGGGATCCGTTGAAACCGTTTCCGGGCAGGCCGTTTCCGCTTCGGGCACAGGCGCTTTTTCCTTGAAGGTGTTGCAGACGATCTTTACCCGGATATGCAGGGGCAGGTGCTTGGGCAGAAGGGTGGTGTCCGTGCCGGCAACGGCCAGCATGCTGTCGATGGTATTGACCAGTTCCCGGACATTTCCCGGCCAATGGTAAGCCATCAGGGCTTCGAGCAGGTCTGGCGCGAACTCCTTGGATCCCATCTTGTAACTGCGGCACAAGCGGGCCGTGTGGTGCCGGACCAGCTCCTTGATGTCTTCCTTGCGCTCACGCAGGGGCGGCAGTTCGATGGTCAATGCACGGATCCGAAACAGCAGGTCCTGCCGGAACTTGCCGTCGCGCTGAAGCTGGTCCAGATCCCGGTGAGTAGCTGCCACCAGCCTGAAATTACTTTTCTTTTCCCGCTTCGATCCCACGGGCCGATACCATTTCTCCTGGAGTACACGCAGGAAGTTTTTTTGGACGGGAAGGGGCAGTTCCCCCACCTCGTCCAGAAACAACGTCCCCCCGTCGGCCTGGGCCACCAGCCCTTCCTGGGCCTGGTCGGCACCGGTGAAGGCCCCTTTTTCATGGCCGAACAGGACGCTCTCCACCAGGGTTTCGGGCAGGGCGGCACAGTCCACCACCACAAAGTTCTTCTCCGCACGGGGGTTGCGTTTCAAAGGCACCGCAGCCACCGTACCATGGGCGGCCCGGGGGCTGTTGGTGTGGATGGCCCTTGCAAAAAGCTCTTTTCCGGTTCCGGTCTCTCCGACGATCAGCGCGTTGACCTCGCTGGCGGCAGCCTGGGCCAGCAGGTCGAAACAGGGGCGCATATTGGGGCTGTTGCCGATGATGCGTTCCCTTTTGACAGGCGCCAGCGGCTCACTGCCCCGCTTTTCCTTCTGATAGTGAAGCGCTCGGTTGATGGACAGGAGGATCTCCTCCACCGACGCCTTTTTTTCCAGGTAGTCCCAGGCCCCGTTTTTCAGGGCAAACTCGGCGCCTTTGGCTGTGCCGTAGCCGGTGACGATGATCACCTCGGGATCGTTGGAGAGGGATTTCAACTGAGGCAGCAGATCCAATCCGCTGCCGTCGGGCATCTTTACATCCAGCAGAATGACATCGTAGTCACCGGAAACAGCCTGTTCGAGACCCGCATCACGGCTCATGGCCGTATCTACCGCATGTCCCATATGGGTAAGAAGCTCAGACAGTGCATCGCAAACCGCCGCATCATCGTCGATGACCAGTACGTTGCCCATGGGTAGTCCTTTTCCATCCAGAGAGAGGTTCAGTATGCACATTCGCGTGCAGACGGTATCGTCTTGCTGTCTATTAACCTAATATTATTATAGGAAAATGTTTAAGGTGTCAACCACTCTCACGCCCGAAGATCCAGGGTCCGCAAGGTTGGATTTGCCGGCCCCTAAAGTCCCTCCGCAAGATGCCGATACCCCTTTGGCAGGGGAGCTGCCAACTCCCGATCCACCTTTTCACAACTGGACGGCGGCGCACATGGCGCCTCTCGCAGAACCGGAGTTCGAGTATGCAGGAAAATCGAATCTTGACGGGAGTCATCGCAGCAATGCTGATACTGGCCGCTGGCCAGTGGTCACAGGCCGCCGCGGCAACCCATCGACCCTATGTGGATGGTGAAGTCCTGGTTAAATACCGCGAAAACCGGGCGCCTGAACGCGCTGACCATTACCGCTCCATGTGGCGGCTGTCCGACATCCGGACATTCAAGAAAAGCGGCATCCGCAGGGTAAGGTTGCCGGCGGATATGACGGTAAGCCAGGCCGTGGCTCGCTATCGCTTGGATCCGGATGTTCTCTATGCGGAACCAAACTACCGCTACCGACTCCAGGCTGTTCCCAACGATACCGACATGTCACGCCTGTGGGGATTGGTCAATACCGGCCAGATCGTCAACGGCACCACCGGGACGGCCGATGCGGACATGGATGCCGACCGGGCGTGGAACCTGGAAACCGGCAGCACGGATATCGTGGTGGCAGTGGTGGACAGCGGGGTGGACGTGACGCACCCCGATTTGGCGGCCAACATCTGGACCCATCCGACGGAAACAATCAACGGCGTCGACGACGACGGCAACGGATACATTGACGATATTCACGGATGGGACTTTGTAGAAAACGACAACCAGCCCATCGATTCCCACGGCCACGGCACCCATGTGGCCGGTATCATCGGTGCCGTGGGCAATAACGGTATCGGCTCAGCCGGCTTATGCTGGCGGGTGAGCATCATGCCCCTGCGTTTCATTAGCGCCGCTGACTACGGCACGACCGCCGATGCCATCGCGGCGATCGAGTACGCTGACGACGCTGGTGCCGACGTCATCAATCTGAGTTGGGGCGGCCCCGATTACAGCCAGGCGCTGAAAGATGCCATCGATGCGGTCGACGCCCTGGTGGTCTGCGCCGTCGGCAACGAAGGCAGCCGTCTGGACGACGTGCCGATCTACCCGGCCAGTTATGACAGCGCCAACATCTTGTCCGTGGCGGCATCGGATGCCGACGATCAACCGGCATGGTTCACCAATTACAGCGACAGCCTGGCCGACGTGGCGGCGCCGGGAACCAACGTCTACAGCACGGTGCCGGACAGGCAGGTGCGGTTGGTCGATCCATTTTCGGGGACAGCGAACTGGGATTTCGGCGGTGATGGCAATGCTTGGGGCGTTCAATCCATTTTCGGAAACGGGGTGCTCACCGAAAGCCCCGCCGGCAATTACACCAACGGTATGGATGCCTGGGCCCGATTGAATCCATTGGACCTGTCCGGCCTCACGGGCACCCGCCTCGATTTTTCAGTCATCGGGAACAGCGCCGGCAACGGTGACCGCCTGCTGGTGGAAGCGTCCACCAACGGGATCGCGTGGAGCGCGCTATGGGTGGGACTGGATGACGGCCCCGTACAGGCCATCACCGGAACCATTTCCACCTGGCAGCTGGCGGTCGCCGACCTGAAAGCTTACGACGGTGCTGCATCCCTGCACGTCCGTTTCCGGTTCGTCAGCGATGGCTCCGGTACGGCCGACGGTTATCTCATCGACAACCTGGCGGTCACCTGTGCCGACACCACCCACGGCACCCATGCATACCAGTATTACCAGGGGACCTCCATGTCCGCCGCATACGCGTCCGGTGCGGCGGCCCTGATCATGGCCCAGAAACCGTTGTTGACCCCTACCGAAGTCAAACTGGCCATTGAGTCGACGGTCGACCAAAAAGCCGCCCTTGTCGGGATGGTAGGCAGCGGGGGGCGGGTGAATGTTTACAACGCCCTGGTTTCCATGGCGGCCGTCGATCTGCATTCCCGTGCGGCCGCCACCGACCGGATCAACCTTGACTGGACCGCCCTGGAGCCGGTGGATTCCGGCTTCGAGATACAACGCCGTGCCGCTTCGGGCGACGACTACGCCACGATCGCGATCGTGGGCGCCGCCGAACGCGGGTACGCCGACAGCGGCCTGTCCGACGGCACGACCTATGTGTATCGGGTGCTCACCTTGAGCGGCGGTGACCGCACCGGCTATTCCAATGAAGCCGCAGCCACCACACCACGATCGGTGTCTGCCGGTATCGCCGTCGATTCCGGCGGTGGCGGCGGTGGCGGTTGTTTTTTGGGTGCCGCCGGCAGCGGGGGGCATTCGATGGACCGTACCGGCCAGAGGACGGGCCGGCTTGGCGCCGCGATGGTCCTGCTGGTCTTCGGCCTGCGGATCCTGTTTCGGAAAAACCGGCAGCATCGAATCATGGTCAGGCAGGCTTGCCGGCCAGTCCGAAAAAAGCCGTAAACCGCTGCCCACGCGGGACAGGATGAACAGCGATCATCCGAATAGCCGCGTAATCTCGTCCACGTCAAAATGCGGCCATGCCACCGGCATTTCACTTTCCCGGGCATCGATACCGGGCCCGCCCCCGGTAACGGACCCGATATCCGTGGCCATGATACCGGCTTTATCCATTTCGGACAGCAGCCGCTGCGCACGATCCGGGCGGCAGCAGATCAGCAGGCTGCCGGATCCGATGAGCCCCAGGGGATCGATGCCCAGCAACTCTCCCATGCGACGCGTCTGGGGATAAACCGGCAGCGCCTCGAACCGGATGCGAATGCCCTTTCCGCCGGCCTGGCTTAACTCCGCCAGAGCCGTGGCAATGCCGCCCTCGGTGACATCGTGAAGGGCGGACACCCCGCCGACGGTCCATGCAATCCGGGCTTCCGGCAGGATACTGATCATCGATTGAAATTGACCGCAGGCATCGATTTCGGCGGCGGTCATTCCCTTTTCCAGAAGCAGGTTCCTGAACTCCGCGGCAATGATGGCGGTGCCTTCCACGGCGACGCCCTTGGTCACCAGCACCCGGTCGCCGGGAGCCATCCGGCGCTTGCGGATCAGGTCATTGCGCGTAATCGTGCCGGCCATCATGCCGGTCACCACCGGTCGGCAGACGGCATCGGTGATCTCCGTGTGTCCCCCGCACAGGGTGATCCCCCATGCCGTGCAGGCATCATGGAGATCGTCAAAGATCTGCCGCACCTGGTTGCGGGAAAATCCACAGGGCAGCAACAGGGTGGCCAGCATCCAGCGCGCTTCGGCACCGGCAGTGGCAAGGTCGTTGGCATTGATCAACACGGCGTATCGGCCGATGGACTCGGTGGCAAAGGTAATGGGGTCGGTCTTGAGCACCAGCACTTTTTCTCCGTCAATATCGACGGCTGCGGTGTCCTCACCCACCGTCGGCCCCACGATCACCGACGGGTCTTCCACACGGTAGCGCTCCAGCAGTTCTCCAAGAAATGCGTTGGGCAGCTTGCCGGCTGGAAGTGAAACGCCATCGGCGAGAATCGGCTCCAGTTCCGCAAGCGTCCCGACGACGAACCGGCAGTCAAGATCCGCGGGAATCGGTCGACCGTTGGAGAGATAGGCCGTCAGGGATCCGGCATCGCGCCCCGCCTGCACGTCGAAGCGGAAATCACCGACCACCAGCACGTGGGCGGGATCCACGCCCATTTCACGGGCTGCCAGCAGCACCCCTTCCCCGGACGGTTTGATTTTCACCGGATCTTCGCGGGTAACCACGACGTCGAAATCCGCCATGCGAAGAGTGGAGAAGTGTTTCAGGGCCTTGATTACCGACGCCCTGCTGTTGCGGGTGAGAATACCCACCGGCAGTCCTGCCGCTTTAATGGAGGCAACGAGGCGCTCGGCACCGGGATTGGGCCGGGATGCCGCCGCCCCGTCCAGCTCGAACCGGTCCAGCTGCCGGGCCATATCCAGCCGCTGCGCGGGGTCGTCGGTCCCGGCCATGAATTCCAGCACGGGGATCCCGTCAGGGCACCCGATGGCCTGTTTGATCACGGAGAAATCAAGGGCTCCGGGCCGGGTCAACGTGCCGTCGAAGTCAAAGAGGACGGCATCGATTCGGTAAGGCGGGTTGGCCATGGGATCACCCTGCGCCCGGATCAGGAAAAAGATCGACCGACTGCTCCTGGAGTCTGTACTTCTGGACCTTGCCGCTGGCGGTCAGTGGAAAGTTGTCCACGAAAGCGACATACTTGGGAACCTTGTAGCGGGCGATCTGTCCCCGGCAGAAATCCTTCACGTCGCCCTCGGTGATATCGGCCCCCTTCTTCAGGATAATGAAAGCACCCACCTCCTCCCCATACTTCTTGCTGGGCACCCCCACCACCTGGACATCCATGATGCCTTCCATGCCGAAGAGAAACTCTTCTATCTCCCGGGGATAGATGTTCTCTCCGCCGCGGATGATCATGTCCTTGTGGCGCCCGGTAATGGCCAGGTACCCGTCTTTATCGAGAATGCCCAGGTCGCCGGAATGCAGCCAGCCGTCGGCATCGATGGCCCTGGCCGTCGCCTCCGGCATTTTGTAATAGCCTTTCATCACGCTGTAACCGCGGCAGCACACCTCCCCCTGCTGGCCGGCCGGCAGCGGATTCCCGGTTTCCGGGTCCACGATCTTGATCTCGATCTGCGGCATGGCCCGGCCCACGGTTTCCGTGCGGCGTCGCAGGTCGTCGTCGGCCAGGGTCTGGGTCATCACCGGTGAATTTTCGGTAAGGCCGTAGCAGATGGTTATTTCGTTCATGTGCATGCGGTCGATAACCTGACGCATCACCTGCACCGGACACGGAGAGCCGGCCATGATGCCGGTGCGCAGTGAGGAAAAATCGAACTTGTCGAACAGCCGGTGCTCCAGCACGGCGATGAACATGGTGGGAACGCCGTACAGGGCCGTGCAGCGCTCCTGCTCCACCGATGCCATGACCTGGACCGGATCGAACGTTTCCAGAATCACCATGGCGGCACCGTGACTGACGGCGGCCAGCACCCCCAGCACGCACCCGAAGCAGTGAAACAGAGGCACCGGCAGACAGAGTCGGTCCTGTTCTGTGAACCGCTGGTTTTCGCCGATCCACCAGCCGTTGTTGCCGATGTTGTGGTGGGAGAGCATCACCCCCTTGGGAAAGCCGGTAGTACCGGAGGTGTACTGCATGTTCACCACGTCGTGGATGTCTAAATCAGCCTGGCGGGAGATGTACTGGCTGTCGGTCACCAAAGACGAAAGCGCCATGATTTCAGGCAGGCTGTACATGCCCCGGTGCTTTTCCTGGCCGAGAAAGCAGATGCGCTTCAGGCGCGGAAATCGCTGGCTGACCAGCCGCCCCCGCTCCTGGACTTTCAGCTCCGGCACCAGGTGGTAGACCGTCTGGATGTAATCGGTGTCCTGATATCCGTCGATGATAAAGAGCGTCTCGGTGTCGGATTGCTCCAGTAGGTAGGCCAGTTCGGCGCGCTTGTAATTGGTGTTGACCGTGAGCAGCACGGCACCGATCTTGGCCGTGGCGAACTGAAGGGCAACCCAGTAGGGGATGTTGGTGGCCCAAACCGCCACCTTCTCTTTCTTTTCCACCCCTAAGGCCATCAGCCCCTTGGCCAACTGGTCCACCACCCGGGCAAATTCGTTGTAGGAGAGCCGAAAATCCCGATCCACATAGATCAGCGCGTCGCGGTCCCCGTGGGCGGCCACTGTACGGTCGAGGATCTGCCCCAGGGTCAGGGACTGCAATTGTTGCGGTGCCATGGGCGCCTCCTATCGGGGAATGTAAAGCACGGCGTAAATGGCTGCCGGCTGGGCCCCCTTGCAGCTGACATAGTGAGGCACGATGGAGTTGTAATAGATGCTGTCGCCGGCCTCCAGCACATAGGTCTCGGTCCCGTAGCCGATCTCCACCCGGCCGGCGTAGACCACGATAAACTCCTCACCCTCGTGACTGGACAGGTCTCTGGCCTTTTCCGATTCCGGCAGGAGCTCCACGTAAAACGGCTCCATGTGCCGGTCGCTCTTGCCGCTGCCCAGCGAGTAGAACTTCAGGGCTACGGGTTTGTCCTTGCCGCGCAGCATACTCAGTTCCTGCTTGCGCTCATCCCGCCGGACCACCAGCGGGTCGCGGCTGGTCTGGTCGTCAAGGAACGTGCCGAGCCGGACATCCAGGGCCCGGGCGATCTTGAGCAAAGGCCCCAATGAAGGATAGACGTCGTCTTCGATAATCGTGGAAAGAAATCCGGTTTCAAGGCCTGTTTGCCGGGCAAGGGATTCCAGGGACAGATCCTGCTTGGTCATATACGTCCGAATGCGCTGCCCTACTTTCTCTGTTTTCATTTAATCGATCTTCTCCATGGTTGCCATGTCAACGGGTATCGGTTACAAATGACCGGCTGTTTTTTTAAATGGGAATGTGATAAATTGCCCAAAAAACAGCAAGCCGTCCCTATAACCCAAACTACCGCACAGGCAAAGGCTTTTTTGGTCCCGTCATGGATCAGGGCCTGAATCGAAATTCAAGGATGGAAGAACGGATCGAAAGGATTTTCCACCGCCTGGTCGATGGGATCTATCGTCGATGGCCCCGTCCGGCCCCTCCACCCCATCTTCTCAGATCCTGCCGCATCATCTCCCACCGCGGTGAACACGACAACCGCAACCGGTTGGAAAACACCCTGGCGGCGTTTGACGCGGCGGCCGATGCCGGCGTATGGGGCATCGAACTGGACCTGCGCTGGACCCGTGACCGGGTTCCGGTGGTATTCCACGACCCGGACACCCGCCGCTTGTTCGATGACGATGCGCGGATCGATGAGATGGCGCTGGCCGCCATCCAGGAAAGATTCCCCCTGATCCCGACCCTTGCGGAAGTGGTCGACCGGTACGGCGGCCGGCTGCACCTGATGATGGAGATCAAGGCCGAACCCTACCCGGCACCCGCGGTGCAGTCCGGCCGCATGCAAAAACAGCTCAAGGAGCTGGCTCCCGGAAAGGATTTTCACCTGATGGGCCTGCATCCCGGCCTGTTCGGCCATTTCACCTTTCTGCCGGCCAAGGCCTTTGTGCCCATCGCCCGAATACGAATCGACCGCCACAGTCGCATGGCGAAAGCCAATGGTTGGGGGGGCATCGCCGGCCACTACCTGCTGGCGACCAGTGGCTTGATCGCCCGCCATCATCGGCTGGGCCAGAGTGTCGGCACCGGTTTCGCCGACTCCCGGCGCTGCCTGTACCGGGAGGTGGCCCGGGGCGTGGATTGGATTTTTTCCAACCGGGCGGCGAAAATGCAGGATATTTGTGGACGGGGGGCTGAAGACTGATGTCAGACGCCAAAAAAACCGGCCGCCGTGCGAAGTCGCACCATCCAGGTCCCTGTCCCTGAAATCCATCGTTCGGGTTTCCAATGACTGACATCAGACTTCTGTTCTCTGGTTTATGTCCTCAGACACCTGCCTGTTCTATAGCATCGCCGCCTGCGCCCTACCCTTCTCCTCATCGACGAAATAGAGCAGAATGGCACCGGCGGCAAACAGGATCAGCACCGAAGCCATGCTCCAGCGGGCAGCCAGGGCACCCACCTGGACCAGATCCGCAGCCGTCGGTTCTGCCGGCATAAGTATCCGGCGCATGAGCAGCCCCACCCCGCCCACCAGCACCGGGCCGATGATGGCGGCAAATTTGCCCAGCATGTTGTAAAAGCCGAAAAACTCTGCCGGTTTGTCGGCTGGAATCAGGCGGGAGTAATAGGAGCGCGAAAGGGCCTGGATCCCCCCCTGCACCAGACCGATGACCACCGCCAGCACGTAGAATTCTTCCTTGCGGGTCATGGTAATCCCCCAGAAGGTCGCCGCCACGTATACGCCGATGGCGATGTAAATGCCTTTTCGCGGCCCCAGCCGCTGGCCCAGCCGGCCGAATACCAGGGCCGCCGGAAAGCCCACGAACTGGGTGACCAGAAGGGCCAGCAGAAGGTCGTTGGCGGCAAAACCCAGGCTCATGCCGTAATCCACCGCCATGCGGATGATCGTGTCCACACCGTCGATGTACAGCCAGTACGCACATAAAAACAGCAGCACGGTCTTCATGTGCCGCACACGGCCGAAGGTGTGCCGGAGCTGGGCAAAACCGCCGGACCAGATGCCGGCAGTGGCGGTGCGCGCCGCAGCCGCCGGCGTTTCGGGCACCCAGAACAGGATGAACAGGGTGAAAAAACCCCACCATAAGGCCACGCTTAAAAAGCCGATCCGGACCGCCTGGCCGGCATCGGCCAGACCGAACCGCTGGGGCATGGTGACCATCAGCACGTTTATCAGAAAAAGCAGCCCCCCACCCAGGTAGCCCATGGAAAAGCCGAAGCCCGATACGAAATCGACGTCCCTTTCTCCGGCCACTTCAGGCAGCAGGGCATCGTAAAAGATATTGGCTCCGGAAAAACCGATCACGCCCATGGCATAGACCACCACCGCAAAAGCCCATTGCCCCTGGCCCACGACGTAGAGAGCGGCTGTCATCAGCACCCCCAGGTAGGCAAACAAGGCCAGAAAGCGCTTGCGGGCGGATCCCCGGTCGGCCACGGCACCTAATATCGGTGCGGCCAGGGCCACCAGCAGACCCGCGACGGCATTGCCCAGCCCCAAGCGGGCCGTGCTCAGGTTGACGTCTACGCCGGCGCTCCAGTATTGTTTGAAAAAAACGGGGAAAAAGCCGGACATCACCGTGGTGGCAAAAGCGGAATTGGCCCAGTCGTACATGGCCCAGCCCCAAACGGCCTTTCTTCGTGATTTCATGACAGTCGTGCTCCTTGGACCGGGGGTGTTCATTTCCACTTGTAAAAAGGGGCCGTCAACCGTATCTATATAGAGTGGCCCGATGCCCCGAACCCACTCCAGGAACGCTTGATTCGGATGGATATGAACAGTGACGCCCCAAAACTGCCGGTATTCTTCCCAAATGAGGATTTCGACACTCACTTTAAGGTATTCCACGAGTTGATGTCAAACAAGGTGTTCGAGATCCTGCTGGTAGCCAGCCCTTACGACGCCTATATCCTGGAGGAAGACGGCAGCCTGGCGTCCAAGATCATCAATGAATACCGTGGGCTGAACCTCAGCCGACCGCCGCGGATTACCCAAGCGGCCACTGCCGCCCAGGCCATGGAAATGCTGGCCCAAAAGGAGTTCCACCTGGTTATCGCCATGCCCCACCTGGACGACATGGACGTTTTCGACCTGGGGCTCCAGGTCAAACGCGCCCACACCGACCTGCCGGTGGTGCTCCTGGCCCACAGCGTGAAGGGAATCTACCCGCCGCCGGAGGGCAAGGACCTCTCCGGCATCGACCAGACCTTCATCTGGTCCGGCGATTCGGACCTGCTGCTGGCGATCGTCAAGAGCATGGAAGACCGGCTCAACGTGGCCGCCGACACCCGCAAGGCAATGGTGCGGGTCCTGATCCTGGTGGAGGACTCTCCCCTGTACACCTCCTATTTTCTGCCGCTGATCTACAAAGAGGTCGTCAACCAGACCCAGGAAGTGCTGGAAGAGAGCCTGAACCAGGAACACCGCCTGCTCAAAATGCGCGCCCGGCCGAAGATCCTCGTCGCCGAGACCTACGAACAGGCCATCTCTCTGTATCGGCAGTACGCTGATTATTTGTTCGGCATCATCTCCGACACCCGCTACCCCAAGGGCGGCACGATCACGGCCGACGCCGGCTATTCATTCCTCTGCGAAGTCCGCAAGGCGATCCCCGACCTGCCGCTTCTGCTCATCAGCAACGAGCCCCAGAACAAAGATCTGGCCGCACGGGTACCGGCTACCTTTTTGGACAAGAACAGTGACGATCTGCTGGCCGAAATCCACCAGTTCTTTTTGGATGCCCTGGGATTCGGTGATTTCGTCTTCCGGCGGCCCAGCGGCAGCGAAATCGCCCGCGCCGCCAATCTCAAAGCCCTGGAGGAGATCCTGCCGACCGTACCCGATGAATCCCTGCTCTACCATGCCACCCGCAACCGTTTCTCCAACTGGATCATGGCCCGCGGTGAAATCGCCATGGCCTCGCGCCTGAGAAAAGCCAAGGCCGCCGACTTTTCCAGCGCAGACGACATCCGCCAGTATATCATCACCCACATCCACGCCCTTCGCAAATGGCGCCAAAAAGGCGTGGTGGTGCATTTCAATTCCAAAGACTTCGACCCCGAGATTTCCGATTTCGTGAAAATCGGCAAGGGTTCCCTGGGCGGAAAGGCCCGGGGGCTCGCCTTCGTGTCCAACCTGCTGCGCCGGTCACCCAGCCTTCAGGAACGCTACCCGGATGTCACCATTCAGGTGCCTCAGACCCTGGTGATCACCACAGAAGGATTCGACGCCTTTATCTCCCACAACGGGCTGGAACCGTCAGCCATGACAAACGATTCGGACGACCAGATCGCCAAGGCTTTTCTCGCGGGAGACATGCCCCCCTGGCTGACGGAACAGTTGAACCGATTCCTGGAAGCCGTACACCAGCCCTTGTCGATCAGGAGTTCGGGGCTGCTCGAGGATGTTCACAACCACCCGTTCACCGGCCTTTACAAAACCTACATGGTGCCCAACAACCACCCGGATTTTTCCATCCGCTGCAACCAGCTGATCACTGCCGTGAAGCTGGTATACGCCTCCACCTGGTTCCGGGATCCGAGGCGTTTTTTAAGCGGCACCGCCTACCGGATCCGCAGGGACCAGATGGCCGTGATCATCCAACAGCTGGTGGGCAGCCGGCATGGCGCGTTTTTCTACCCGGACATTTCCGGTATCGCTCAATCCAATAATTTCTATCCGGTGGCTCCCTTGAAAGCCGAAGACGGCGTCGCCCGCATCGTCATGGGATTTGGCCGGGGCATCCCCGAAGGGGAACCGGCGCTTCGTTTTTCACCGAGGTATCCACAGGTACTGCCCCAATTTTCCAAGGTGGAAGACATCCTGGCCAACGCCCAGCGCCAGTTCTGGGCCCTGGGCATGGAAGGGATTCCCGACGGCCTCTACTTTGAGCGGGGCGTCAATGTGGAAAAACGCCACGTGGACGACGCCGAGGCAGAAGCACCGGTACAGCGGCTGGCCGGGACTTACGTTCCGGCTGAAGACCGTATCCGGGACAACGTACACATCCCCGGCAGCCGGGTGCTCACCTTCGCGCCGGTGCTCAAATACGATAGTTTCCCCCTTCCCGGACTGCTCAAAGACCTTCTGGCCATGGGCAGGGACGGAATGGGCTGTCCCGTGGAATTCGAATTTTCCATCAATCTGACCGGCAGGACCGATCGTAAGGGAACCTTCAATATCCTCCAGATGCGACCCATGTCCGCCGGAGAGGATCAGCATGACGTGGAAGTGACCGATGAGGATGCGGCCAATGCCCTGTGCTACACCACCCAGGCCCTGGGCCATGGCCGCAAACAGACCATGGCCGACATCGTCTTCGTCAGGCCCGACACCTTCGACCCCGCCAACACAGTGGCCATCGCCCAGTCCATCGCCGCCGTCAACCAGAACCTGCTCGATCAACACCGCCCCTACCTGCTGATGGGTCCCGGACGGTGGGGATCCTTTGACCGATGGCTGGGGATCCCGGTAAAATGGCATGACATCAATGGGGTGGGGGCAATGGTGGAAATTCGCAACGACACGCTGAAGGCCGACCCATCCCACGGGTCCCATTTTTTCCAGCATATCACCGCCAACGGGATCCCCTACCTGACTGTCTCCGAAGGAAACGGCGATTTCATTCGTTGGGACGCGCTTCAGGCTTTGTCGATCGTGCTCTCCAACCCGCATCTGTGCCATGTGCAGCTGAATCAGCCCCTGGTTCTCAAATGCGACGGAAGGCATTCACGGGCCGTCGTCCTGCTGGAGGAGTGCGCGACCGGATGAAACCCCGTCTGTTGAAGCTGCTGGTGTTCTGGCTGGCCATCGGCACCCTGATCGTTGCCGCCTGCGGCCCCTTGCCTCCCCGCCGGTTTGTACCCCCGACGCATCAGACATCCCAATTGACCGATGCCGAACAGATCGCCGGCGACACCCTGGCGTACCTTATGGAAGTGGTGCTGGGCCGGGCCGGTGACCCGGTGGAACGCTCGGCCTGGGCCACCCGGGGACTCGATCTCCCCCTGGACTTCGACCTGGTTTCCAAACGGATGCACGGCCCAGTACCCCTGCGTGCAGAACTGATGGTGCTGGACACCAACATCCTGGGCCTTTCCGAGGTGCTGTATCACTATGACCGCCGTCTGAATCTATTCAAGGGAAAAAGAGAAAACGACAGCCTTTACCCCTGCGCAGAACTCATGGCCACCCGCCTGTTTCTGGTCCACAAGCTCAACCGGGGCGAGAAGGTCGGCCTGGCGGCCATGATCCGCTGCAAATCACTGTTTACCCCGGGCAGTCGTGATGCCAGGGAGGCGGAACTGGCCGCCATGAACCTCAGCGACACGGAATTCAGATTCCTCAAGGCGGTGTTTCAATCGGAACCGGCCTTTTTAAGGTACATGGAACATCCGTTTCTGGTCAGCACCTTGAAACGAATCGGTGCGGTCGAGCAGGACGCCTTCACCCTGTCGGCTGACCAGTCCGCCAATTACCGCCGGTGGGCATGCCCATCGGGCAAGCGGTTGCACCCATCGCCGGTGACCATCGCCATTTTGCCATCCATGAATCCGATGTTCGATGCATCTCACGGACCTGCCGGGACGGTGACCCCCTCCCCCGACTACCAGAACGTCTTGGATCACATCAAGAAGGCGATATTGGACGGAGTGGCCCGAAAACGCCTGGGATCGGGCCAGGGCTCGGGTATTGACCGGCTGCCTGTCTTTTTCACACCGCAAAGGCCGATGGCCATCCATCCGGGGAATGCCGGCCGGGTTATTGAAGAGGTTTGTCCGAAAGCGGATTTCATATTGATTTTATTAGGTAAGAATGTCTATCGCGCCATTCATATCGATCCCGAGAACGACATTTATCCCCACGAAAGACGGATTTACCTGGATGTGGACGATATCCGCTACCAGCAGATCGACGACGACATCGAAACCATCGTCAGTGCCATCATGCCGGCATTGAGCGCTGCCGCATCCGATCATCCCTTCGAACCCGGCCCTCTGCTCCCGAAACCATCGCCCGTGCTATAACCGGAGGCATCATTCTTTCCTAAAGGAAATCCGAAAACCGACGATACCAGAATCAACGAACCACGATAGTGGCGAAGCGACATTCACCCATCGTGTACATGCACAGACTCGCTGTCACCATTCAAAGGAGCGCTGGCCGTGGAGAGAAAAAAGGAAATCGTCTTTTTCGATGATCTGGGTTTCGGGTGGTTGGTGGATGCAGAGACACTTCGAAAAATGCGCGATCGGGAGTCAATCCAACAGGTACTGATCCAGCGGTCCCTGGCTGACCTCCTGCGCAAAAGAGAGCCCTTGTAACACCAGGCCCGCCTGTTTTATGTCCGGGTCCATTTCCCACGGTATGGCCACGCCTTTCGCCTCCCATCCCCTACCGTTGTCCCCGAAGGCCCCTTCGGTGCTTTGGCCGAGCGATTTCCCGCTGAAGCCCCTTCGCCAGTTTTCTCATGGTCCCATGCCATGCGCATCGGCCTGACGGCCATGGTGGAGAATGTCGGACGGTCCGCTGCTGATCTTGTTTTCCTCTTGAAAAAAAAAGTGATTGCGCTACTGTGGAGCCCATGAAAAATACGATCGAAAAAATGGGCTGGATCTTTTTCATCGCCGTAGTGCTTGCCTCGCCAAAGGCGTTGTGGGGCCAGGACGCGAAGCCTGGGGCCAAACTGGCGCTGGTTCGAGCGGTCATGTGCGAAACCATTCAGGAATATGCACCGGCCAATCCGGCAGTCGTTTTTTCCATCGACCTGGGACGGGTGTCGTGCTTCACGGAATTCGATCCGGTCCCCGAAAAAACCTACATTCACCACAAATGGTACCAGAATGACAGCCTGGTCACCGAAAAACGTTTGACCATCAACCCACCCCGCTGGGCTTCGTTCACCAGCGTGCAGCTGAGGGAATCGGACAAGGGGCCCTGGCGGGTTGAGGTTACCGATGAAAACGACACTATCATGCGCACCCTGCGCTTCAGCATAACGGATTGACCCCCATGGACCCGTTGATTCCTTTTAGCACCGGGCTGCGCTGGCAGGACATCGTCGACATCCTGCTCAACAGCTATATTCTGTTCAGGCTTTACGTACTATTCCGGGGCACCAATGTGATCCGGATGATCATGGCCATTGCCATGCTCTGGATGATCGAGCGCCTGGCGGTCAACATGGGCCTGATCGTCACCAGCTGGGCCATGCAGGGCATCATCGCCGCCGCCGCCCTGATCGTCATCATCGTGTTTCGCAACGAAATTGCCAGTGTGCTGCAAACCCGTGATTTCAAATCCTTTTTCTGGGGTTTTCCCCAGCGCCAGGTTCAGACGCCGGTGAACATCATCGTTGAAAGCGTCTACGAACTGGCCCGCCGCAAGCTGGGCGCACTGATCGTCATGCCGCTGCAAAAAAGCATCGAAACGGTCGTGCAAAGCGGCATCCCCTGGCAGGGCAAGCTCTCCCGGGAAATGCTGCTCAGTATTTTCTGGCATGGCACACCGGTGCACGACGGCGCCACGATCGTACAGGGAGACCAGATCGTGGAAGTGGCGACCATTTTGCCCCTCTCCAAAAGAACCGATCTGCCCGCCTACTTCGGCACCCGGCATCGCGCCGCCGCCGGACTGACCGAGCTGACCGATGCCGTGGTGATCGTGGTCTCCGAAGAGCGCGGCCACGTCACGGTGTTCAAGGACGATTCGATCATCCATATCAAGGATAATATCGAGCTGAGCACGGTGTTGCGCGAATACACCGGCGAGGTGACCATTACCAACGGCCTGAAACGACACACGGTGGAGTTGGGCATCGTCGCCATGATCTGTCTGGCCAGCATTACCGGCATCTGGTTCAGTTTTGCCCGCGGCCTCGAGACCCTGGTTTCTTTAGAGGTTCCCGTCGAATTCATGAATCGGGATCCCAAGATGGAGATATTTGCCGCATCGGCCAGCAGCGTCAGGCTCCAGCTCAGCGGCTCGGGGACGCTGATCAAATCCGTGCGTCCCGACCAGGTGAAGGTGAAGCTCAACCTGGCCAATGCGGTAGCCGGGAGCAATCAGGTGCCCATCGCCCGGGACAGCATCGCCCTGCCGCCGGGGATCCAGCTCAAAAAGGTGGACCCCCAGGCACTGGAAGTCACCCTGGATCTGCCGGTCGAAAAAACCCTGCCCGTCCAGGCGAACTGGACCGGCAAGCTGGCCGAGGGACTGATCATGGAAGATGTCCGCCTGGTTCCGGATAGCGTTAAAGTGGTGGGCGGCAGCCTGATGCTCAAGAACATTCAGACCATCTATACCGAAAAAATCCCCCTCGAAGGCATCGCCACCGGCGGCACCGCCACGGTGAGCTTCGTACTTCAGCCTTCGTCGCTGAAGCTGGAAGATGGCGTCAGAAACCGCGTGGACGTGATCTACAAGGTCAAACGACGCCCGGCGCGACCGGCAGCCGCATCCTGACCCCCACTGCCCACGACAGGTCCGTGACCCGGATTTCGCAGCTGCCGGCCCGCTGCGGCCATCGATTAAGCAAGGAGCAGGAAGAGCATGTCATTTCCCAGTGTTGCCGACACCCTCACCCGGCTGGAAACGGCCGGATACATCTGCACCCGCGAAATTGCCACGGTCGTTTTTCTGGCCGCCCGTACCCAAAAACCGATTCTGGTTGAAGGGCCTGCAGGGGTAGGAAAGACCGAACTGGCCAAGGCCGTGTCGCAGGGCCTCGACCGAGAAATGATTCGCCTCCAGTGCTATGAGGGTTTGGACGAAGCCAAGGCGCTCTATGAATGGGAATACGCCAAGCAACTGCTCTATACCCAGATGGTCAAGGACAAGATCAGCGAGGTGGTGTCCGGCGCAGCCAGCCTGCCCGACGCGGTGGATCGCATCGCTCGCCAAGAAGACGCCTTTTTCTCCGAGCGGTTCATGCTGCAACGCCCCCTGCTGAAAGCCATCCGGTCCGATGCACCGGTCGTGCTGCTCGTCGACGAAGTCGACAAATCCGATCCGGAGTTCGAAGCCTTTCTGCTGGAAGTCCTCAGCGACCACCAGGTGACCATTCCTGAACTGGGCACGTTGACGGCCATCCATATTCCCTTCGTGGTGCTCACCTCCAACAGCTACCGGGACATGAGTGACGCGCTCAAGCGACGGTGCCTGCACCTGTATATCGACTACCCGGATGCACCGACGGAACTGGCCATCGTTCGCAAGAAAGTACCCGTCATTGCCGACGCCCTGGCCCGCCAGATGGTGGACGCCATGACGCGGATCCGCCGGCTGGATCTCAAGAAAACTCCCAGCATTGCCGAAACCCTGGACTGGGCGCACGCCCTGGTAGCCCTCCAGGTGGAGACCCTCTCTGCCCGGGTAGTCACCGATACGCTGAACGTCATCTGCAAGCACAGAGAGGACGCCCGTCAGGTCCGGGACCAGGTTAGGCAGGTGGTCAATTTCAGCTGATCGACACAACCAGAAAACAACCAGAAAAAAGCAAGGCTTCAAAAAAAAGGGTTGGATATCCTGCGGCCCCGACGGATGCGAAAAAAACCGAGGTCAAGGCTTGCGGGCCGAGATAGCGAGCTTCAGCGAGCGAACAACACATCGCCCTTCATCCTTACGGCGAACATGCATGTTCCATCCTTAAGGGATGATGCGTTCTTTTGGTACGCTGCAGTGACGAGGGATGAAGCGTAACGCAGATATTGGGCTTTTTGCGAATCCGTGAACAATGGTCAACTTGATTTTACAGTTTGTTGCCTGTGCCCGTGCCGCCGAACTGCGGGTCTCCACCGCCGAAGTGATGGATTGCCTGGTCCAGATCCGCCTGGTGGACGTGCTCGACGAAAAACAGGTGTACGCCGTCCTGCGGGCCAATTTCGCCAAAAGCCGCCGGGAACAGCGCCGGTTCGACCACCTTTACCATCTCTTTTTTCACGAACTGCAGGTCGATGCGGACGCAACCGGCGCCGGCTCCCTGGCCGTGCACAGCGACGCTATCCGGGACAGCCTCGGGGCGGTTGCCGGTGACCATCCCGAACTGGCGGCGATTGCCGATTTCATCGTCGGGGAGCCGACGACTTATCTGCAACTGCTCCAGGAGATCCAGACCGACGGTGACAGCCGGCGCCAGGGCCCGGGAAGCAACCTGGGCGCGCTGGTGCGCCGGTTTCCGGTGCTTCGTGCCCTGAATCGCGCAGCCGAGTTGGTGGATCGGTATTTGGCCGAACATCGGGATGAGATTCACTGGGAAACCCGCCGGCAGGTCCAACGGCACCTGAAACAGCGGATCACGGTTGCCCGCAACCTGCTGACCCGCGAACGGATGACCGACAGGCCCATCATCCGCAGGGCTACGACCGCTGACGATCGTACCGATGCGCTGGGGAACCTGGCCTTCAACGCCCTTTCTCCGTCCGAGGAGAGCCGGCTGCGCGAGGCTATCGGCCAACTGGTGAGAAAACTCAAGGACACGGTGGGCCTGCGCTATGCCGCCAGGAAGCGGGGCGTGCTGGACGTCAAAAAAACCCTGCGCCGGGCCGCCCGTTATCAGGGGGTGCCGGTGGAGATCATCCGTAAAAAAAAGCCCCCGCGCAAAGCACGGATCGTGGTGCTGTGCGACATTTCCGGGTCGGTCTGGTCGTCGGCGCGGTTCATGCTCAACATCCTCTATTCGCTGCAAGCGTGTTTCGACCGGGTCAGAAGCTTTGTCTTCGTGGCCGAAGTTGCCGAGGTGACCCGCTTTTTCGAAAACCACAGCGTCGACCGGGCCATCGAAAAAGTGCTCACCGAAGCCGGCATCGACTATGGTGCATCCACGGATTACGGGTTGACCCTGCGCCGGTTTCGCCGGCATCACATGGACGCGGTCAACAAGAAAACCACGGTCATCGTCATCGGCGACGGCCGGTCCAACTATGCCAACCCCGAAGAACGGATATTGGAGGAGATCCGCGAGCGCTGCCGCCGTCTGGTCTGGCTCAACCCGGAAACGGAACAGTTCTGGTACACGGGGGACAGCGAGATGCGAACCTATCAGTCCATCTGCAACGAAGTGTGGCCCTGCCGCAACCTGAACCAGCTCTCCGCATTCATCAAGGACCTGGTGCTGTGAAGGCTCAAAGAATATATCCACGCGCGCTGGACGCAACCCATATCAGGGTCGTCAATTCAGGGGTGGGAACCGACAGCAGGTTCTTCACACAGGGAGCGTGAAGGGCCTACAGGAGTGGTATGCGGTTCTTTCAGCCGGATGTGCCATTTGCAGGCAGGATAATCGCAGCGGTTGCACGCATCAGGCTTTAACAGGGCGTTGAAAAACGTCATGAGCGCAGGCAAGACCGGGCAAAATTTGGCGAAAAAACGGAGTTTATGTGCGATAAATGAGCATTTTGAACCAAATTTTAACGCTGTATGGCCAAGCGCAACAGTTTTTCAACACCCTGTTAATGCAGTCACAATCGTCAGTTGCCGGGCATTCCGGCCGTAAAGTGAATCACGCGGGCGAAGATCAATGAACGGCCGTGCGACTGCGATCAGGCCTGCGATCGGCACCTCGGCGGTCATCTCGAGAACGCCGACCGGGGCGCACCCTTCTTTCCGGGATATGCGCGGCGTAGGTGAACTGTCGGCGATCACGCCAGTTTCTTCGCCCATCGTTATCGGCTTCGTTGTCAAATTCAACGGTCATGGCACAAACATCGAGATGGTGGCTCCGATGTCCTTGTCGTAGGTTGGTGTGATAAGATGATCGCGGCACTTTCGATACATGAAACGGCGCAGGGTGCTTAAGACCAACCGGAGGCCGTTGTGCCGGAATGATGGTGCGATATCGTTGCGTCGGTCCTCCGGGAACTTGCCGGCAGGTCTCCCCAGGCGCTTTTTTCAGAAAAAGCGGCTGCCTTTTTCCAACCCGGATCGCTTGATCAGCATGTGTTGTCCGACGACCCGACTTTTCAGATTGATGGGCGCACAAGCGCCGATATAGTCCCAGAAGACGTCAGCCAGGTCGTAGCCGATCCGGCAGGCGATGCACACGACCTGGTTGCCCTCATGAACGTAGCCCAATTTATATTTATAGCAGCTGTAACAGGCATCGAAATGGGCCTGCAATTTTCCGGTACCGTCGGTGCGCACGAAAAAATTGACGTTCTTTCCCTCGTGTTTGAAGGTAAAAAAATGAACCCCGCCGTCGTTGACAGCTGCCAGTGGGATGCTGACCAGTTCGCCGCGCGGAACGACGACCGGGTGTTCCGGTGCCTGCCGTCCGCAGCCGGTCAGCATCGCAACGGCCAACCAGAGAGCAATAAAATTTAGCGAGGTCGGCATGGCATGAAATACCTTCATGCACGCATGACTGCGTCGGGGTCGGTGACGGCTGCCTTCCAGGAGGGGACGATCGAGGCCATCATGTAAGGAACCACCGACAGAAACAGGACCACCGCGATCAAATAGATTTCGGCGTGGGGGGTCAGCCGGAATTGTGGAAACAGCACCGACCATCCTTTGAGCATGGGAATAAACACCGTACCGCCGAAATAGAACACATGCACGTGGGCAGCGATGATCCCGGTCAGAAAACAGACCATCGAGATGCAGAAGCCTTCCCAAAATTTGAGCTCCAGGATGTGGCTAACCTCCCAACCGACAGCCTTGAGAATCCCGACGGTGCGCCGGTCATCCGCGCTCATTCCAGCGGCCTTGTCGAAGGCAAAAATGGCGAAGGCGGCGAGACAACCGGCAAATGCGGCGACCATGACACCGCTGCGCCAATCGAACAAGGCGTCATAGGTTTTCAGAATTTGCTCCCGGCTGATCGGCCTGGCATCGGGCAGGGACTCCTGGATCTTGCGGGCCACGGTGTCGATCTCACGGACATTGGGAATGCGGGTCACCAGATCGGTGGCGGCATCCGCCGGTATAGCGAAGATTTCGCGCCAGTCCGCCACCGGTAGGACGATCAGGTCATTGGTCAACAGTTGGGAGGACGATTGAAAGATCCCCTTGACGCGCAGTACATAAAGATTTCCGTCGGCCCCCTTGACTGGAATGATGTCACCGGGGTCCAGCATGCGGGCGTCGGCAACCCCCTGACCAACGACGCAGCACCGGCGATCGGGCTCGGTAAAAAAAGAGCCCTTCAACATGTTCCTAACCTCCGCCGGCATGAGGTTAGCACCCATAAAGGTGTAGTTGGCCCTGGTGGGTGGATCGTAGTAGTAGCCCCAATAACGGGGGGAAACACTTGCCACCCCGCGGATATTGGCGATGGTTCGGCAATAGGACAAGGGGATCCAGCCGTGCCGGCCGGCGGAAACCCGTTGCACGATCAGTTCCGGGGTCTGATCGAACAGCAGGCTCGCCTCTTTTTTGAGCGCCTGGGAGAAAAATAGCACCGACGCGAGAGTGAAGACCACAAAGGTGTACACCACCACCACCGCCATGTTTTTCAGTTTATGGCGCAGCAGAGTCGACAGCGCAAATTCGAGTATCTTAAGATGTCGGGTCATTGCTTTGCTCCCAGTGAGCGCTGGATGACGGTAGCCGAACCGGAGCCGGCAAAGGCGCCAGGATCCCTTCGGGAAAGCGTTCCAGAGCACCCATACCGTCCTGAAAGGCTGAAAATAAGTCTGCCTGGGACGGGTGCCGAGTGTAGCGCGCACCGGTCCAGATGGACAGGTCCGTCAACTCGAATGCCTGAACCAGTTGCCGGTTACACTGGCGAGCGGGAGCCGTCCGGTCCACCGCAAATTTTCCGGCGGTTACCAGAAACACGAGGACAACCACCTCCAGGGCGATTAAACATGCAAAGCATCGGTAGCGCATCTTTTTAAACCTCCATTCTCCGTCATGCCCCGATCGATCCATCAGGGTCATGTGTTGCTGCTGAGATTGTCTTCTTCGACTTCATTGTCCAGTTCTGCAGCCAGGGAGACAAAATACCCCATGATAGCGCTGATCTGACGGGGAGTGAGCTTGTCTTGCCAGGCCGGCATGTGCAACGGGGGATCAGGCCCCGCCATGTCCAGGCGCGCCGCCTGTTTGCCCTTTTCGATCAGATCGACGGCAGCTTTGAAACGGGCTGCCACCAAAGGGTATCTGGTAATATCGGGCGGCTCATCCGGGTCTGCCGGGTCAACACCTGTCCGGACCAAGTTCAGGAACGCCTCCCGGTCTTCCTCGTCGGTCAGAAATAGTTTTTCGGCGGTGCGGTTGTGGGCCGGGACGGAGCCCTTGATGTAATTGTAGTTTTCAATCCCTCCGCGACCCGCGACACCGTGGCAGGTCACACAGCCCATGGACTGGTAAAGATATTCGCCCAGCGCGATCGCTGCGGATTCAGCCGGCCGTTCGAAAGTCGGTAAGCACAGGCTGCAGGTTATCGGCGGAGGGGTCGCCGGTTTCTCACCGAGCGGGGTCACCACGATCCAGCCCTGCATGTAAAAGTGGCATCCGCCGCACATGGAGGTGCAGTAATACTGGAACACGCCGGCCTTTTTGGCTGTAAAGCGGATCTTCTTTATGTAACCGGGCTCCACGTCAACCGGTCCGATGCCGAGGGCGGGCACGTAAAACTGGTGAAAAACATCGGCGCTGAGGAGCCGCAGCACCACCTTTTCATTCAGTTGTATATGGATGGTCGCCGGTTCAAAGGATTTCCACCAGTAATTTAAACCGTTGACCGTTTCCAGGGTCCAGGCCCCCCTGGCCCCCACCCCGGTGATATTGATGACGCGTTCGCTGGTGCGCAATGGCCAGGCCATTTTCTGGTTGACGAATACCAGGCCGGGGACAGCTGCCAGCACGAACAAAACGCATATGACGGCAAGTTTTTCCTTCATTTTTCAACCCGCAAAAAGCTTGATAAAAGCCATGACAACCACGGTGCAGACGATTGCCGCAGGGGCCAGGCTCAGCATAGCTGCTTTGCGATCCTCCCAAAGGGATGCGGCGATCGCATATCCCCGTTTCAGTGAAAATGCCAAACCAAGGAGCAGCAGGGGTATCTGGATATACACCATCAATCCGGGGTAAAGGGGCTTCCAGGCGGTGTTCGCCGTGCCGAACAGGTTCCAGCCCCAGCCCAACGGATCGGAGGCAGTCGCCAGGATGTAGGACCAGTTGACCATGATCAACGGGAAACTGAACGCCGCCCAGGCCGTCAGCCCCAACGGGACCAGCAGGAAGGCGTAGCGCCGGAACAGCGTCTTGACGTCTACGCCGTGTGACCCGGCCAGGCGCCTACCTGCAGCACAGGCCGAAAACCAGATTCCCGGAAAAATTAGCAGCGAGGCGATCCATATAATGCCGGCATAAATCAAAAATCCCTGCCAGTCGCCGACTTCGCTGATGTTGGCCCAGGCCTTGACCGTTCCCCAGGTCCCCAGCAGGGTCACGGAGTACACCAACGCCACGGTGACCATGATCAGGGCCTTGAAAGCCTCGTCAGTGCCTTTGATGCGGGTATCCGCACAAAAAGGCCGCAGGTTGATGGTCATATTGCCGTTGGGACAGGTCTTGATGCACTCCATGCACATGCCGCAGTAGTTGTTGCGCTCGAGTCGGCCCGGATGGCAGCCCCACGGGCAGCCCCATCCCGAAGGTCCCCCTGCCGCACAGGATTTGCTGCGGCAGGATCGGCAGACCGCCGCATCCCTGGCACGCACCTCCACCACGGCGGCCATGGAATAAAGGCTGAGAAATCCGCTGACAGGGCACAGATAATTACAGAACGATCGCTGCCGGAACACAGCCGCCAGCACGGTGGCCGTCAGGACCAGTCCGAGCAGCACCGCGGCGGTGGTGACCGGTCGGGTGACCAGGATGGCGCTGATGGTGCACAATCCCAGGAACAGAATGTTCTGGACCCAGATGTTGGACAACCTGACCGGCCATTTTTTATACCCCCGCCACATGATGCGTGCGTCCGGACGCACGCCGATCAGGCGTCGCCGCTGGAACCACTCGCCAAAAAATGGAAACGGGCAGGCCATGCACCAGATCCGCGCGCCGAAGGGCAGCAGCACCGTAATCAACAGAAACCACCACAGGATCCAGACGAAGGTGATAACGATGTTGCGGTTGCCGATGGGCGACCCCCAGAAACCGGCAATGATGAACAGCACGAACAGGGCCAGCCCCGGCACATAGAGGGCAAACGGCAGCCAGCGCCGCCGGGCGAGCCAATCAATCGGGGGTGCCGCCCGCAGTAAATCCAGGCGTCTTGTGCCGTCCTCAGGCGGTGTCCGTTTACCGGTCGCCATCAGGAAAAAGCCCGCCAGCAGAATACCCGCCGCAGCGCCGATTCCTGCCCGAAACGGATAATTGGGCTCGACGATCAGTTCACCCTGCATGAACGGATGCAAGGTGCCGCAGGTCACCGAGCAGCGGTAGCGGTATTTTCCGCAGCGATCGGCCTGGAACACCATTTCCTCCGCCGGTGCGTAACCGGCTCCTGCAGTCCCCCGGCCCAGGTTGAACAGGAGCCGACCCGGATAGATATAAGCGTTCAGGTCCTGTCCTTCCATGTACAAGCCGTGCACCACATCCCTGGAGGCCAGGCGCAGGCGAACTTCGTCGCCACGCCTGACGACAATCCGCGAGGGGTGGTAAGCATACTGTTCGGCTTTGATGGTAAAGCACCTGACCCCGTTATGCGGCAGGTCGGGGCCGGGCCACATGCAGAAACCCGCGGCAGCACCCAGCACCGCCATCAGGGCGGTGATCCAACGAATTATGTTTCGGGCGGAGAGCACGTTGCTTCCTCAGAAACCGTTGACGAACTTGATTCCAACGATTGGCCTGTTTCCCAGGGCCAGGTTTCTTTACTCAGCGTATTTTGCCCGTGTGATCGCAACGTCGACGGTCGTGGTCTGTCCCGCCGCCACGGTCACCCGGACATTACCGGTCTTCATCTTCAGTTTTTTGTGCCAGACCTTGAGCATGTATTCGCCGGCCGGCACCTGCCGGATGGCATATTCTGCAATCTGCGTTTCGGGGTTAATTTCAGCCATGGTGAAAAAGGGGTGCTCCAGCACCAGAATGTAGGCCGCCATTTCCAGGTGCAGCTGGCACAGGGTGATGACCAGTCCGGTTTTCTCAAAGGTGTGGCTGACGCTCTGCCCGGGACCCCAGGTGCCGATATCCAGGGTCTCGCCCGTGTCGTCGTAGAGAAAATACACGTTGTGGCGGTCGTGGTCGCTGTTGAGAAAGTCCACCGTGGTGCCTCGCTGGACTGCCATCACGTGGGGGATGAACACCAGCCCCCGCTGGTCCATGACCGCATGCTCGACGGGCGGCGGGTAGTCCGCGGGCGCCGTCGGCTCCAGGTAAACCACCACGTCCTTGAAGCTCTTGGCGCCGTGGGTCTTGACCTCGGTCTTGTAGACGTCGATGATCCCGGCAACGGTTCCGGTACCGGCCGACTGTGCGGCACCAGCGGCCATCAAACCGCCGACCGCAGCGATCATCAACAATCGACAAACAAGGTTTCTCATCCACGCCTCCCGCCGTGGGGGTCGACCGTTGTGACGCCCCCATGAAAACCAGTCATTGCGTCTCTGACAGCCGTCAGAAGGCCGCCGACAACAGCACGAACAGGGTGCTGTCGATCCCTTCTTCGACCTTGGCGCCGTCGGTGTAGAAGGTGCCTTCGACGTTGAGGGCTATATTGGCCCGGATCATGGCCTTGCCCCCCACGATGATGCGCGCGCGGTCCTGGTCGTCGTCCAGTCCGGCCACACCGGAGGGAAGGTCCAGGGTCAGCCCCTCGTAGCGCACATAGGGGATCAACCACGGGTAGACGAAATAATAAGCCTCGGCCAGCCAAGCGCCCGAGTCCACCGAATTCGTCGAAAGCACCCCGTACGGGTTGTCGTTGCGGCCCCACATGTAGCCGGCGCCCACCGTCAGGTCCCCGTATTTGGCCTGGACCCCGGCGCCCAGCCGCCAGAAATCGTCAGCGGAGGTGCGGGTCAACCCGGTGGCGTCTTCGACCTCGATGTCGGCGGTCCCCCGGTAACCGAACAGGGAAACCATCAGGTGGTCGTCGCGCCAGAACTCCGGGTCGGCGGCCAGGGGGCTTTCCCCTTTGGCGGCGGAGCCGTCCATGGGCAGACCGCCGATCTTGTAAGCACACTGTAAAAAGAAGTCCTGGGGTGATTTTTCCCCGGCACCCACCACGTAAAAGTCGCTTTCGGGAAACTCGTTGACCGGGTTCTTGACCTGGCTGCTGACCCAGCCCCCGGCATACATCCAGCGTTTGCCGACGCCGTTGACCTCGATGCCCGACAGGGGCTGCAGGGTAAACGGGTTGCCCTGAAAGGCGTTGAGCCCGCTTTGGGACAGGTTGACCTTGGGCATGGCCCAGGTCGAGTATTGATAAAAATGGGTGGTCAGGTTGTTGGCATCCCTCGCGGTGTAGATTGCCATGCCCTGGGTGCCGACCGTGCCCACCCGCAGGTTGAGCACGTTTTCGGGACCCAGCAGGTTCTGGAACTGGAGCCAGGCTTTGGCCGTGATCCAGGACTCCACCTCGTTGCCGCCGAAATCCTTGGAGATGTAAATCACATCCCCGTAAAAGGAGAGCGACTCGCCCATGGCATCGGCCGCCACCAGTTCGATCTCTTCAGGCAACAGGAACATCATCGATTCGTCCCGGCTGCCGTCCAGGTCCACTTCTCCCAGAAAACGGCCGACCATCGACAAGGGGATTTGGGACGGAATGGTCGAGGGCCAGACCGATTTGGGCCACAGGCGTTCGTAGGCCTTGTCCCCCATTTCAACCGGCTCTTCCTTGCGGTAGACATCGTCATCGACAAATCGGTACCCACGCATGCGAAAACCTTCGCCAACGGCATTGCGTTTGGGAAACGCCTCGTGACAGGTCACACAGCTGGTACGGTACTTGCGGGAGAAGTAAGGCACGGTCCACCCCTCAGACGCCAACACCAGCACGATCAGCATCGATGTACAAAAGATCCCGATGCCGACCCCGTTTTTCATGGTTCTCATGTCGCCCTCCTGTTCAATAGCCTGTGAGTGAAAATTCGGAAAACACGATAGGATAGGTAACCCGCAGGGTGAAAAGGCCATAGCCCAGCATCGACACCCAGCAGAGCCGCTTCTGGATCTTCGGGATCATCCCGGCCAGCGACATCCGCGTGCGGAAACGGCCGATGACGCCGATGCTGGCACCGGCAATGGCGCCCACCAGCAAGAATGCGTAGAGAAAGTAGCCGACGAAGTGATATTCTTTCTGCAGCATGCAGAACGGGCAGTGGTGCGTGGGCATCTCGTACACATACAGGCAGAAAAGCGATATCAGCGCCGCCAGCGACAGGGGAAAAACAGCCACGCTCAAAAGGCCGTAAAGCCAGTCGTGCTGGCCGGTCCGGGTGAACCACGCGCCGGCGGCCAATGTGAGGCACATGGCAAAATAAAAGTTGCCGGCGGCAACCGGCGCCGGCAGGTGGGCCACCCCGGCCGCCACGCCCCGGCTCCCTTCGCCGAAAAGGGTTCCACAGCAGGAAGTCAGGATCTGCGGATCGAGCCCCGCCAGGAACCTGACCTGCAATATGCCTTCGACCACCAGCAGCAGACCGATTCCCAGCAGGCAGACATACTTGAACCGGATCAAGGGGAAGTCGCAGGCGCGACCATCCACGTGGTTGATGACGAGCCACACGCCGCAGCACAGGAAACTGGCGGTCCGCGCCGCCAGGGTCAGGTGGCCGAATGGGTTCACGTTCAACACGCCGGCCGCGCACATGGCTCCGGTGAAAAAGGTGTGCAGCTGGTTGACTACGGCGATGAACAAAAACAGGGAGACCAGCTCGATGACCAGCACGTGGCTCATGATGCTCGAAACCAGGTAAGTTTTGCGCTCCAGCTGCAGCTGCCCTTCTCCGGCACTGTCGAGGTCCCACTGCCAGATGATCCGTAATCCCACCCCACAGGCATACAGCGTGAATACACCCACCAGGAACGATGCGGCGATCAGGGCAATGACAGCGGGATTGATCAACATGGCATCACGCCTCCTCGACCAGGCGGCCGTAGCGCATCTCGATGACACGGTCGACCACGCCCGACTTGAAAAGAACCGGGTCGTGGGTGCCCATCAGGATTGTTTTACCCTGGCCCTTGAGCCGGGCGATGATCTCCAGAAACTGCCGGGCCAGGTCGGTATCCAGGTGGGCCGTGGGCTCGTCGGCGATGATGCACGCCGGGTCGTTGATCAGGGCCCGGGCAATGGCCGTGCGCTGCTGTTCGCCCCCGGAAAGGCTCTGAACCGGCTCATGGGCCTTGGCGTGGATCTGGAGGCTTTCCAGAAGCGACAGAGCGCGCCGCCGAACCCGGCCCAGGGGTATGCCCCCCGGGTAGCCCGGCAGCATGACGTTTTCCAGCACGGACACGCCGTTGACGAGGTTGAAGCTCTGGAACACGAACCCGAAAGATTCCCGTCGGATCCTGGCCAGGAAACGCTCCGGCAGGCGGGTCACCTCGCATCCGCCGACCCTCAGTCTGCCGGAGGTCGGCCGGGCCATGCAGCCGATGATGCCCAGCAGGGTCGTCTTCCCGGACCCGCTGGGGCCTTTGAACACGCTGACCTCATTGAAGGCAACCTTCAGGTCGATGGCCTGCAGGGCCGTAAACCGGTTGGGTTTGCCGGCGTTGAAGGTTTTGGAGACACCAGACAGTTCGATCATGGCCTAATCCAAACCGGTGGTTGAAGGTCATTGAATTTTTAAAAGCTTGCCAAATGGTAGGAATCCTGACGGTCTATCGTTCTGCCTGGATCCGCAGCATCAGGCGGATCTCAATCCAGACTGTTCACCAATTCAGGCGTGACCGCCGCAAAGCCCAGCATCTGCCGGCCGCGGTGGTCCTGCATGAAGGTTTGTGCATCGGCCCTGCTCGCGAAGGGGATCAATTCACGACCCATGGGGCCGTATATGTCGCTGCCCACCACAAAAATTGCGCCGGTGGCGTCGATGGGTTGCATGGTGTAGTAATCCGTCACGTAAACAGCCGCCACATCGTCCGTCGACCTGGCGGGATGGTACGTTGTCATCCCGAAGTAATATTTGAAGAAATCCTTGACCCCGTCGAAAAACACGGTCTCCTGATCCCGAAAACGGACCTGGGCCACCCAGTCCGGGTATTTGGCCACGAACATCCCGCACACCGGGCAGCGGTCTTTGCCTGCCGGCGACAGCGCTGGCAGCGATCCGGCAACTGCCGTAACCACCAGCCCCGCCAGCATGAGCAGGATGCCCATCGAGCCAGTCCAGGTCTTCGTTCTCATCATGCATTCCACCTGCCCATAACTAGGGTCATACCCACTATTAAAATGGATTCAAATCCAACGTAGACGCCGCCGTAACACCGGTTAGCCAACCGGTTCGGCCGCACCCTTCGGGGACCGACACCCGGTCCGCATCGTCATGTCATTTACTTTTCATGGCGCGCATTTTCTTTCGCTTGTCGCGGATCATCTGAAGGTCGGCGTACATATCCTCGAAAGTCGCTCGGATCGCCGTCTCGAATTCGCCAATACTGCCGCCGTGGGCACTGACGAACCCCAACGCGTCGGCCTCGGAAGCAAAGGCCCATTTGGCGCGTTTGGTCATCACGCCCATCTGGTCCCCACCGGTTATCCAGCGGGCCGTCTCGGCATCGATCAACTGCCGGCTAGTGTAGTCGGCCACCTTGATACTGACCGGCGTTTTGTCGATCTTTAGCGACAGGTCGATGGCCGCGCAGTGCAGGGAACATGTGCCCATTGCCGTGCCGTCTTCATAGGTAACGAGCACCCGGGAGTGGGCAAAGCGGGTGCGGTCCATTCCGCAGTATGAGCAGGACGGATGCGTGACCTGATCCTCGTCCGCCGACGCTGCACCGGGAATCATGACGACACAAAACAAAACGATCGACACCGCGACCCTCGAAATCCATCTGGTTTCCATTTTACTCCCTCCGATTGCATATTGATTTTGTTTGCGATCCTTTTTCCAAAGAAGGCCTCAACCCCTTCATTTTTGATTTACGTATATTTCAATCTCAGATATCGCTGGTAAATGGGACACTGTCTGAAGTCTCTCAGGCAGAATTGAACCGCCTTGGGAACGTTCTGACTGGTCAGGTTCATGCAGTAGCAATCCGGTTCAGGATCATAGAATACCGGGCAGCTGTCTTCACCGTCACCCCGGTCCGATGTCCATTGCGTTGAGTCAGTCATAGGGACCCCTTTCCCTGTCAGCCCCGACACGCTTCCGTGAACGCCGAAAAAACATCACAGGACCGCAGGGCCTTGCCAGGCATCGCCTGTAAAACGTAAGCCAAGAACCGTGCCATTGTTGGGTGAAAAATCGGCTGACAGCCGCAATGAGAATAAAAACATACGATTTCGGAGGTTTAAAATTCGATTAGTCTTGCCCTCGAGCCGTGCCGGCCGGGGAAAGAACCTGTGACATGGCACACCCGGTGATGACACAACCTGTGCCGTGCCACACTTCACTGCGGGCGAGAGGCCTGAGGATCGTCGGCATGGAGCAGGTGGTTTTCCAACCGCGCCTCCGCTGGCATGATTGAAATCGACACACGGCAGGACACCCCGGAGAGGAATGGTTCCGAAATTGCTTCTGGCGAACGTTGAGCGTCGGCGACGCATACTGGTGAATGTGGACGGAAAGAAGAGAAAGCCATTCTGAAGCTCAAGCGACGGTTGTTTCGATGTGAGAAAAGTCTACTGCTCTAAGTGTTGCCGATTCTCAGGGTCGGAGGCCATCAACGACTTCCGCCCGAACCCGCCCGACGCCATCTTACGCTTATCAAAATGGTACATGGCACAAACTCTGCCGCCTCAGTCTGTGCCATGTCACAGCTGACTGCATGTCACGATCAAATGCGTTGATCTTCCGACATTTCTCATATCCAATCAATATTACAATCAATTCTGACTTTCTTTAAGACTGGGGGCGGTCCGGTTCCGAAGTGGTATGTTTCTTGACATGCACATATTCAGCACAGGTCCGATCAGGCGCGGCGAGGCGTCTTTCTCACCGGTCATCTAAGTCAGCGCATATAGAGGCTGACAGAGGCGGCGTCAATCCTGCCACAGGGCACAGAAGGGCGCGGCAGCGTTTGACGTATTCCAGCCAACACAAAAAACAATTGGCGGCACCCGATTCGTTCTCGCGTCTCCGGTCCAAATGTTTTCTGGAGTGACGATCGGCCGCTGTAACCAGACATGATGAGAGGAGAGAACCATGGTTAAGATGACAAAAATTATGCTGTTGCTGTTCATGGCGCTGAGCTTATCAATCGGCAGCGCCGGGGCGGTCGAGAATCCGGTCTGGCCAGTGGAGATTCCCTTGGCCTACAACGACGGCGATATCGCCGGTCTCTGGCACAAAGTTGGCGAAGGTGTAGTA
>NZ_JBUOIV010000052.1:0-37540 GCF_055467485.1 Desulfosarcina sp.
CGGAAAATCCGTCGACATCTTTGGCTCAGGCGGCGGTGAACGAACGGCGGCGCTGGCCGGGTTGAAACTGCTGGGACGGATTCCCTTCGATCCGCATATCGTCCAATGCGGGGATGCCGGCATCTCCTACCAGGAACAGTATGCCGACGCCCCGGCGAGCCGGGTTTTCGGCGAGATCGCCACCCAGATCTACCGGGCCACGCAAGGGTAACCGGTAGGTGGAAAAGCAAGGAAAAGGAGACCCTGAAATGAAAGTCGCCGTCAGTGCAGCCGGAACAAATCTCGAATCGAACATCGATGAACGCTTCGGCCGGTGCCGGTATTTTATGATCCTCGAAACGGATGACATGAGCTGCGAAGTGATCGAAAACACCAATGCCGACCTGTCGACCAGTGCCGGCATCCAATCGGCCAGCCTGGTCGCATCCAAAGGCGTGGAAGCGGTCATTACCGGCAATTGCGGGCCCAAAGCCATGCAGGTTTTTGCCGCAACGACGGTCAAGGTGATCACCGGTCAACACGGGACGATCAAAGAGGTCGTGGAACAGTTTAAACGCGGGGAACTCAACCCATCCACCCGCGGCAACATTCCCGGTGTGTCCGGAGCCGCCCAGCAGGTATCGGTCCCGGAGGCCGGACAGCCGGGCATGAACCTCAGGAGCGGCCGGGGCATGGGCGGTTGCGGTGGCCGGGGAATGGGCGGACGATGCAGGAACCTTTACGGCGCCGGATCGCCGGGTGCCCCAGACACGTCCGGGAACGTGACCGGGGAGCAGGAGCTGGCCCAATTGCGGCAGCAGGCCGACGATTTGAAAAAACAGATGGACGCCATCCACGCCCGGATGAAACAGCTGTCATGATCATGAGAAAAAAGCCGTCGATATGACTGACAATCTTGATGCATTTATAGAAAACCTGCAGCAACGGATATTTGACGAAACCCGGGAAGCCTTCGGAGAAGCCGGCTTTCAGCGCTGGCGCAATCCGCGCTATCGCGGGCCGCTGGACGCCCCCGATTCACACGCACGGGTGACTGGCAAGTGCGGCGACACCATGCAGATCTTCTTAAAATTCGAGAACGACCGGATGTGTCACGCTGCCTACCTGACCGATGGTTGCGGATCGAGCACGGTATGCGGCTCCTTTGCGGCAGAAATGGCCATCGGAAAAAATCCCGATGAACGGGTGGCAATCACCGGCGATGCCATCCTGGAAAAACTCGGCAGGTTTCCGGAAGAAGATCGGCACTGCGCGTTTCTGGCAGCCGAAACCCTTCAGGAAGCCTTGAACCGGTATATGATCGACAGGCAGAAAACCGAATGAGACGTCCATGAAACATCCAGCATTCCGATATCTGTTCGGCCCGGTGCCGTCCCGTCGATTCCGGCGCTCGCTGGGCATTGACCTGACCCCCCATAAAACCTGCAGCCTGGACTGTGTCTTCTGCCAGCTGGGCCGGACACCGCAAAAAACGCTGGAGCGAAAAGCGTACGTCCCCACGGCCGATGTCATCGATGAAATCGACCACTGGCTGCAAACCGACGGCGATGCCGATTACCTGACCCTCTCCGGCTCGGGCGAACCCACCCTGCATGCCGATTTTGGCCGGGTGCTGGCCTTTCTTCGAGATCGGCCGATTCCGTCGGTGCTGCTGACCAACGGAACCCTGCTCACCCTGCCGGACGTGCGCGAGGCCGCCGCTTTGGCCGATGTGGTCAAGGTATCCCTGAGCGCCTGGGACCAGAAATCATTCGAGTGGGTCAACCGACCGCACCGCATGCTTGCCTTCGAGTCGGTTATGGATGGGTTGAACCAGTTCCGCGACGGGTTCGATGGCCGGCTGTGGCTGGAAGTCTTCCTGCTGTCAGGCTTGAACGCCATGGCCAGGGATGTTGAGAAGATCGCCAGCCTGTCACGGGAACTCAAACCGGACCGCGTTCATCTGAACACCGTCGTCCGGCCGCCCGCCGAAGATTTTGCCGTCGCTGTGCCCATGACACAGCTGGAAGCGCTATGCGATGTGTTCGATCCACCGGCCCAAATTGCCGCCGGGTTCAACAGCCAGCGTTCGACTGCGATCCAGGCCAATGAAGCAACCATTCTGGCCATGCTCAGACGCCGGCCCTGTAAGATCGAACACATCGAAGCGGCATTTGGCATGCACATCAACGAAGTATCCAAATATTTGGGCGCGCTCCTAAAAAAGGATCAGATCCGATCCGACTGGAAAAACCAGGCGGTCTATTACGCGGCCAAGTGAGGCCGCAACCGGCTGCCGCACCGATCTCGCCGGTCATCATTCGCAACCTTGCGGACGATGACGACACCTTTCTGTAATCATGATCATACTTCATCATCCGCTGTCTTTTTTGACACCTGATCGGGAAAACCTGGCGCCGGTTTGCGCAATGCGTTGACCCGTTGGACCGTCTCGACGGGAAGGGTGGTCACCGGTTTGCCGGTGGTCAGGGCATGGTAATAGGCCTGGGCCGTCTTCTCCAGCAGCTCGGCGTGCTTCCACGCGTCCTCCAGGGTCTTTCCCAGGTTGAGTGCCCCGTGGTTCTGCATGATGAAACAGTGGCAGCGGTTGCCCACTGTTCGCTTGACCTGTTGCACCAGCTCGGGTGTCCCGGAAAAGGCATAGGGCACCACGTCCACGGTTTCGCCGATAGCCAGGGCCACCTCGTCGAAAAGGGCCGGGATGGGCTGGTTGATCAGGGCAAAAATACTGGCGTAGGCCTGGTGGGTGTGAACCACAGCCCCCACATCCGGCCGGCTCTGATAGATGCCCACGTGCATGGCCGTTTCGATGGAAGGCGCCAGGTCGCCGTCGATGCGGTTCAGGTCGAAATCCACCACGCAGATCGATTCCGGAACCAGTTCACGGTATGGCTTGCCCGACGGGGTGATCACCAGCACCGGTTTGCCGGGAACCCGCACGGACACATTGCCCCCGGCACTGAGCAGGGATCCGAAATAGCCGTGCCGGCACAGCCACTGGCAGCAGTCGACGACATCCTTGCGATTCTTATGGTACGGGTCCATCGCTTCTCCTCATAGTCACCCTTCGGATCTATATAAAAAGCAGTCATCGCCAATGGCTGGATTATTTAACAGGCCGTTGAAAACCTATTGCGCTTGGCCATACAGCGTTAACATTTGGTTCAACATGCTCATTTATCACACACAAACCCCGCTTTTTCGACAAATTTTGCCTTGTCCTGCCGGCGCTCATGGCGGTTTTCAACACCCTTTTTCCCCATTGTTTGTATAGCATTGAGCCACTCATCGATAGATACCGTTGATTTGCCATTATACCAAATCGGATTGAATTAAAATAGCCGGCCGGCAATACCCAGACCATAAGAAAAATGGAAGCGGTCAAAGGTGGCGGTAGGAAGGATGCCGGCCGCCTGCAAAAAACAATCGACCGTTATAACACCGAGCTGTCGCTGGATACCACCGACCAAATACGAAAAAGGAAAAGCAGCCCCGGCGGGGTCATGTACACGACGCCGACTTGCGGATACTGCCACCAGGCCAAAGCTTATTTCAGTCAGCACGGCATTCGCTTTACCGAGCACGACATCACCCGATCAAAAAAAGCCCGCCAGGAATTCGAGGCGCTCAATGGAAGGGGCGTGCCCCTGATCGTCATCGGTGATCAGCGCATCGCCGGTTTTAACCCATCGGCCATCGATCGGGCGCTCGGATTGCCCTGACGGTCGTATACCACCGGTTGGCGGTTCCCTCTTTGCGTCAGGGGTCATCCATGACCCACCGAGGCCCGGATGTAATAACCGTCTTCGAGTCCAACGCCACTCCCGTCGGCCTTCGCGGCGAACATCATTCAATCATTGCCAAACCACTTACCGTGAATTAAATTCCGTATTAACCATATCTGATCAATGGCCCGACCAGGGGTTGTTTTTCCCCATACCCAACCGTGTCGTTCCAAGCGCGGTGTACCAGGAGATAGTTCGCATGCTCGACGCCGCATACCGCCAGTTCTACAACGATCTGAAGTCCTTCCTCCCCGAATCCCGCATGGCCACCGACCCCTTGCGCACCCTGGCCTACGGCACCGACGCCAGTTTCTACCGGCTGATCCCCAAGATCGTGGTGCGGGCGGACGACGAAACCGAGGTATCCAGAATCCTGCGGCAAACCGGTGAACAAAACATCCCGGTCACCTTCCGCGCCGCCGGCACCAGCCTGTCCGGCCAGGCCATCAGCGACTCGGTGCTGCTGGTGGCCGGCGAATCGTGGCAGCAGTGGGAGGTGCTCGACGCCGGCCGCAAAATCCGGCTGCAGCCGGGCATCATCGGCGCCCGCGCCAACGGCATCCTGGCCCCTTTTGGGCGCAAGATCGGCCCTGACCCGGCGTCGATCAACGCCGCCATGATCGGCGGGATTGCCGCCAACAACGCCTCGGGCATGTGCTGCGGCACCGCCCAGAACAGCTACCAGACGGTGGACAGCATCCGTATCGTGCTGGCGGACGGCACGGTGTTGGATACCGGCGATGCCCGCAGCCGCGAGGCCTTCAAGACAACCCACGGCCGCATGTTGGACGGCCTGGACGATCTGGCCCGGCGGGTCAAGGCCGACCCGCCCCTGGCCGAACGGATCCGCAACAAATTCAAGATCAAGAACACCACCGGTTACAGCCTCAACGCCCTGGTGGATTTCAGCGACCCCTTCGACATCATCACCCACCTGATGATCGGTTCCGAGGGAACCCTGGCCTTTATCTCCCACATTGTCTACCGGACGGTGGCAGCGCCGCCTTTTAAATCCACGGCGCTGATGATGTTTCCGCAAATCGAGGGGGCCTGTCGCACGGCACAACGCATGCAGGCCCTGCCCGTGGCCGCCGCTGAATTGATGGACCGGGCCTCCCTGGGCAGCGTGGAGGGAAAGGCAGGCATGCCGGCCATGATTCGCGGCGTCTCTGCCACCACCACCGCCCTGCTGGTGGAAACCCAGGCGGCTGATTTTGCCACCCTGTCAGCCAACGTCCAGGCTATCGCCGACGCATTGGAAAAACGGGTGACCATGCGCACCGCCGACGGCGGCCGGACCCACGAATGGCACTTGGAGGGGGCGGACCTGGCTTTTCCGGCGGTTTTTACTGACCATGCCGGCCGGAGCGACAATCTGTGGAAGGTCCGCAAGGGGCTGCTGCCCTCCGTGGGGGCCGTGCGGGATCTGGGCACCACGGTGCTCATCGAGGACGTGGCCTTTCCCATCCACAGCCTGGCGCCGGCCACCCTGGACCTGCAGGCCCTGTTTGCCAAGCACGGCTACCGGGAGGCCATTATCTTCGGCCACGCCCTGGCCGGCAACCTGCATTTCGTTTTTTCGCCCAATTTCGGGCATTCGGCCGAACTGGACCGCTACGCCCGCTTCATGGAAGACATCGCCCACATGGTGGTGGATGTCTACGACGGGTCGCTCAAGGCCGAGCACGGCACCGGCCGCAACATGGCCCCTTTTGTGGAAAAGGAGTGGGGTAGCGATGCCTATGGGCTGATGCGGGAGATCAAAGCCATCTTCGATCCCGGTGGCCTGCTCAATCCCGGCGTAATTCTCAACGCCAACCCGGCGGTTCACCTGGAGCATCTCAAACCGCTGCCTCCGGCCGATCCGCTGATCGACGCATGCATGGAATGCGGTTTCTGCGAATGCCACTGCCCGTCGCGCAACCTGAGCCTGACTCCCCGCCAGCGCATCGTGATCCAGCGGGAGATCGCCCGTCTCACGGCCTCGGGCGACGATGCGGCCCGCCTGGCCGAATTGAAAAAGGGGTACGCCTGGCAGGGCGAGGCCACCTGTGCCGCCGACGGCCTGTGCGGGGTGGCCTGCCCCGTGGAGGTGGACACCGGTAAATTCACCAAAACCTTTCGCTCGCGGATGGTCAAAGCCCGGCCCTACCAGTGGCTGGCCGACCGGGCCGCCGACCATTTCGGCCTGCTGACCGCCGGCATCCGGGCCGGGCTCAAGGTTGCCGACGGGCTGCACCGCATGCTCGGCACCGCAACCATGAACCGCCTGGCCGGTTCCCTGAGGCACCTGTCCGGCAACCGGCTGCCGGCCTGGCTGCCGTCACTGCCCACGGCGTCGGCGCCTCCCCGCGGCCGGTCCACAGGAAAGGGCGAACGGGCGGTGGTCTATTTTCCGGCCTGTGTCAGCCGGACCATGGGGCCCGCCGCTGGCGACCCGCTGGCCGAGCCGCTGCACGTGGTCACCGAACGGGTGCTGCGCCGGGCCGGCTACCGGGTGATCTATCCACGACAGATGGAGGACCTGTGCTGCGGCCTGCCCTTCGAGAGCAAGGGCTTTTTCGACCAGGCCGACCGCATGTCCGATGCGTTGGAAAAGTCGTTGCTGGCGGCCTCCGGCAACGGTCGCCTGCCCGTGCTGTGCGATACCAGCCCATGCCTGGAACGCATGCGACGCACGTTCGGGCCGCGGCTGACCCTCTTTGAGCCGGTGGAATTCACTGCCACCCATCTGCTCGATCGGCTGACCATCACCCGAACCGAAGCTCCCGTGGCCCTGCACATCACCTGCAGCGCGCGTAAAATGGGCCTGGATAACGCCTTTGCGACTGTGGCCAACGCCTGTGCCGAAACCGTGGTGATCCCTTACGGCATCGAATGCTGCGGGTTCGCCGGAGACCGGGGTTTCAACGTTCCTGAACTCAACACCGCCGCCCTTTCCGGTTTGCAGCCGGCCGTAGCCGGCTGCACGGCGGGCTACGCCAACAGCCGCACCTGCGAAATCGGGCTGTCCCATCACAGCGGCATTCCCTATCGATCCATCATGGTCCTGGTGGATCAGTGCACAAATGGATCAGATGTCTGATGACTGAGAACTGAAGACCGAGGAAAAGCACGGATGCCGTCAATTATCCTGAAGACCAAGCGGGAAAAATCGCTGCTTAACCGCCACCCCTGGATTTTCTCCGGGGCCATCGCCCGGGCTGACGGACAGCCCCGGCCGGGCGATACCGTGGATGTGCTCGCCGCTGACGGGCGCTGGCTGGCCCGGGGGGCCTATTCGCCCCATTCCCAGATCCGCGTGCGCACCTGGACATTCGATCAGGCGGAAGCGATCGACCCTGGATTTTTCGAAAAGCGCCTGCAACAGGCACTGGATCTTCGCCGGACGATCATGGCAGGCGCCGACACCAATGCCAGCCGCCTCGTGGCCGGGGAGTCGGACGGATTGCCCGGACTGATCGTCGACCGTTACGACCGCTGGGTCGTCTGCCAGTTTCTCAGCGCTGGGGCCGACCGCTGGAAAACCAGCATCGTCGATTGCCTCAAGGAGCTGATTCCCAACCTGTCGGGCATCTATGAACGCTCGGACGTGGATGTGCGCAAAAAAGAGGGAATGGTCCCGGTCACCGGCTGCCTCCGCGGAGCGGAGCCGCCCGACCTGGTCGAGATTGAAGAGAACGGCTGTCGCTACCGGGTCGACGTCAAAGGCGGACATAAAACCGGATTTTACTTAGACCAGCGCGACAACCGGGCCTGCGTGGCTGCCCATGCGAAGGGGAAGGTCCTGCTCAACTGCTTCGCCTACACCGGCGCGTTCGCCGTGGCCGCGCTCAGGGCCGGCGCATCCCGCGTGGTCAACATCGACGCCTCGGCATCCGCCCTGGAACTGGCCCGCACCCATGTGGCGCTCAACGGCCTGGACAGCACCCGGGTCGACCACGTGACCGGCGACGTGTTCGACCTGCTCAGACAGTATCGCACCGGCGATCGGACTTACGATGGGGTCATTCTCGATCCGCCGAAGTTCGTTACGTCCAAAGGCGATTTAATGAAGGCCAGCCGGGGGTACAAGGACATCAACCGTCTGGCCTTTGAACTGCTGCGGCCCGGCGGCACCCTGTTCACCTTCTCCTGCTCCGGTCTCATGGGACGCGACCTGTTTCAGAAGATCGTGGCCGATGCCGCCCTGGATGCCGGTCGCCAGGCGCAGATCGTGCATTGGCTGAACCAGCCGCCGGATCACCCCACGGCTTTGAATTTTCCCGAGGGCACCTACCTCAAGGGGTTGGTGTGCCGCGTTGCTTAGTGGTCCGGCCTGAAGGCTGTCGAATGATCAGTACATTGAAAGGATGCGTAGATGGCCATTGACGATGTTGCCCGTCAGAGCGGTGTCTATTTCGACGCGGGCTTCTACTGTGCGGAAAGCGTATTGATGGCCGTCTGCGACCACCATGGCATTCAATCCCGATGGATTCCGAAAATTGCCACGGGGTTTTGCAGCGGCATGGCCCGAACCGGGGGTATGTGCGGGGCCTTCACCGGTGCCCTCATGGCCGTGAACCTGTTTTCGGGGCGAGAGAAGCCCACCGATTCTCTGGAAAAAAACTACCGGGCGGTAGCCCATCTGGAGAACCTTTTCAGGGCCCGTTTCGGTTCCACCGCCTGCCCTGAGCTGATCGGCTGCCGCTTAGACACCCTCGAAGGCCAGCGGCAGTTTAAGGAAGACAACCTGATCGTCAAGTGCCGCCAGTACACCGTGGAAGCCGCCGCCATCGCCACGCAGGTGATTGCGGCGTTGGTCGAAAATTAAATAAGGAGAGATTCCAATGATAAAAACCATCCTGATCCTTCTGTTAACGCTTTTCATGGCCGGTCCGGCCGCCGCCCAGGGCGGCCTGGTCAGTCGAAAAAGCAGCCATGACGTGGTGACCACCGCCAACCGTCTGGAAAGCGCCTTGAAGGAAAAGGGCGTCACCGTGTTTGCACGCATCGACCATGCTGCCGGTGCCCAGCGCGTCGGCCAGACGTTAAAGCCGACCCTGCTGATCATTTTCGGCAACCCGGCCATGGGGACCCCGTTGATTCAGCGCAGCCGGTCCATCGGCATCGACCTGCCGTTGAAAGCCCTGATCTGGGAAGACAACGCCGGTGAAGTCTGGTTCACCTACAACGCCCCGGATTACCTGGCCCGCCGCCATGGAATCACCGAGATGGGAGAAACCATTCAGAAAATGGAGCAGGTCCTGTCGAATTTCGCCCAGGCAGCTACATTGCCCTGACCTTGTCGACCGGCATCCCCATTACGAAAAAATGACCGGGCGCCTCCCGGGACACCATTCGCCCAAGTTGGTATTCTTATACAGAAGAATGATGATACATAAGAACAGTACCTATCCCAATCATATTGCCCGTTGCCGCACACATGCCGGTATGATAAGAATAGGATACTTTTCCGATGCTTATATCTCTACCGCAACCGTTCGATGGCGGGCCATCGCCGCGCCGACGCCTTTGAACATGGCGCCGATCCGCGTTGCGCCTGTGGGTTATGGGAAGTGATCCGCAGCAAGCTGTTGATGAGGAATAGTGACCGCGATGCCATCCGACGTTCTGACGCCCGATCCCAATCCCAGTCTGCAATGGCAGGACGAACACGGTGTGTCCCACCGTCTCACGCTGACTGACAAGATCTTCCTCGGCCGGGTCTGCCGCGGCATTGAGAGCGACAAGTGCATCCTCGTGCGCAATCCCATGGTTTCAAGGGACCATGCCGTGGTCCGGCTGGGCCGCCATGGCGTCGAAATCACCGACATGAGCAAAAACGGGACATGGATCAACGACGTCCGCATGGCCCCGGGCACTGCCCGGCAGCTCAAAGATGGGGATCGCATCTCATTGGGCGGCACGTGCATCCGTATCTCCTGCCCGGATCTGGCCGACCAGCGGGAAGAGGAAATCTGGATGGAACAGACCGCCATCCGACCGGCTGCGGTCTGCGTCACCAGCCTCGTCGCCGATGTTCGGGGATTCTCTGCGTTTTCCCAGAAGACCGACTCGGCGTTGGTCTACACCCTCATCAAGGCGATCTTCTCCCGATTCAGCAGCATCGTGAACGAGTACCAGGGCACGGTCAAGGATTATGCCGGCGATGCGGTCTTCGCTTTCTGGGAGCACCCCGATGGCTTTTCCACCGACCATACGCTGGCCGCCTGCCGAGCCGCCATCGCCCAGCTTCGCAGCGTCCCGGAAATCCACCGGCAACTGACTGACCGGGGGGTTTCGATGCCCCTCCCGGTGCTGGGCTGGGGGCTGACCACCGGCCAGGTTACCCTTTCCCACTACGGGTCGCGCTCAGCCGGCATGGCGTTGGTGGGCGACTGTATCAACCTGGCATTCCGCCTCTCCTCCATGGCCAACAAAACACTTCCTGCACCGATTGTCTTGTGCCGGGAAACGGCATCGTGGGTGACGCAGGAATTGCCGCTCATGGACCTGGGAAACCGGGAGATCCGGGGACGCACCGGGCAGGAGCACCTTTTCGGCATTCAACCGGCGTAAGCCATCTGCATGCAATAACCATCCGATCTCATGCAATTGAAGATTCCCCGCGGCAAGCCGCGGGGAATCTTCGCCGTAAGGATGAATATCGATTTCAGGTTCGCTCGCTAACCCCGCCGCAAACGACGCGAAATACGTTGCTGCCGCGGTTCAAAAGCCCTCCCGTGTCGCCCGGACACACCACGTCAACAATACCCGCTACCTTGGCTATCTCATGGAAAGCGATCCCGAACCGATCGACCGCAGCCGCTTGCCCGATTTCATCAGGATCTCATTTTTCAAATCGGCAGGCTATAGCGACACCATCCGGTCACTGATTCAGCAGCAACCGGTAAACGGGGACCGGCCCGGACGCATCCACCGGCTTGCGGGTAAACGAGAATCGCAGAAACATTGACAGCTTTCGACCCGCTGGAAACCGATGCGGCAGCACCCGACCGGCGCAGCCTGGCTTGCACCCTCGCAGGTTTGGTGTTAACAGTGAAAGAAGCACCACCCGTTTGAGTGGAATCAGATATCGTCCGACATGCAGGGTTGACGACTGAATGAAACGGCTCTCCTTCAACGCCTATCTGAATATGGTGGTCAACCGGCCTGGGTGGGTGCTCTTGTGCTGCGCTGCCATTACCTTTTTCTTTGCCTGGCACCTTCCGGGGCTCTCCTTCAAAACCACCGTTTACGACCTGGTCATCGAGGACCTGGACGAGTCGGCCCGCTACAATCAGTTCCTGAAGCAGTTCGGCTCCGATGAGATCATCCGGCTGGTGATCAGAGCCGATGACGTTCTCGACCCGGCCACTTTCGCCAAAATCACCCAACTGTCCGACGCTGCAGCGCAAATCCACGGCGTCATAAGGGTCATCAGCCTGCCTGAAGTCAGGAAAAACGTCGATCGAAGCGGTCAATGGGACATGACCCAATTCGCCGCCGTGCTGACGCCGGTGGAACTGTTTCAGCGCAATCTGATCTCAGCTGACCGAAAAACCACCATCATCACCCTGGTCCTCGACGCCCAGGCGGATAAGGACACAGCCATCGCGGCTGTCGAACGGCTCTTCGAGACCACCGGCAGGGACCTGCGGCTCTATCAGACCGGCATGCCTCTGGTCTCCGAAGCACTGGCGGAATATACCCGGCAGGATTTTCTTCATCTTACGCCCATTACCCTGATCGTCATCGCCCTGCTTCTGGCTGGACTGTTCCGTAATCTGCACTGCCTGGTCCTGCCGCTTTCGTGTGTGACCCTGGCCGTCTGCTGGACGTTCGGTCTGATGTCCCTGAGCGGCATCTCCGTCTCCATGCTCACGATTATCGTCCCGGTGTTCCTGATTGCCGTCGGCACGGCATACTGCCTGCACATCTGCACCGAATACCTCCAGCTGGTCAAAACATCGCCGTCGAACCGAGCTGCCAGCCTGGCCGTCTTCAGTCGCCTGGCCTTTCCGGTCACCCTGGCGGTGGCCACCACGCTCATCGGATTGGGGTCGCTCGGGATCAACCGCATCACGGCCATTCAGGAGTTTGCCCTGTTCGCCTGTTTCGGTATGGTCAGTCTGACGGTCATCCTGCTCGCCTTTTTCCCGGCCATGCTCGCCTGGCTGCCGCTGCCAACCGCCACCACCGACGGCCCGCCGGCCATCGATCGTTTTTTCGACGGCCTCCTTGCAGGCATCATCGCCTTGAACCTGAAGCACCGCAAAGCCTGCCTGATCGCCATCGGCCTGGTATCGATCGTCTGCATGGCCGGCGTGCTGCGGGTGCGCGTAGAAACCAACCCGGTGGCGTTCTTCAAGCGCAGCACCGATGTGAGCATGCATTTCCACAATATCTACCGGGATATGTCCGGAAGCTTTCCCATCAACGTGATCATGGACGGCGGCGAATCGGATTTCTTCGAAACGCCCGCCAATGTGGCCGGCATCGCCCGGCTGCAGTCCTTTCTGGACCAGCTGCCGGGCGTGGACAAGACCCTTTCCCTGGCCGATTACCTCAAACTGGTCAACTATGTCACCAATCGATTCGACCCGCAGTTTTATGAGCTGCCCGAAGACAGCTATGAACTCAGGATGCTGATGAACAACTTCAAGATCATCCTGGGAAATGACCTGCTGCAGCGTTTCATGAATGCCGACTACAGCAAGGTCAACATTCTCATGCTCACCCACATTGCCAACTCGCGCGACTTCATCCACACGCGCGACCGGATTCTGGCCCATGCCGCCAACGCCGACGACGATGACGTTACTTTAGAGGTCACCGGCCTGGGCATGGTCATCGCCGCTTCCAGCCAAGTCCTCACCCTGGGGCAGGTCAAAAGCCTGATCATTTCCCTGGTGCTGATCTTCGCCGTGATGGTGGTGCTGTTCGTCTCGAGCAAAGTCGGCCTCATCGCCGTGGTGCCCAACCTGTTTCCCATCCTGGTGAATTTCGGACTCATGGGGCTGCTGGGAATCCCGCTCTCCGTAGCGACCAGCCTGATCGCCAGCGTAGCCATCGGTCTGGCCGTGGACGACACCATCCACTACCTGGTGCGCTACAACACCGAATTCAAACGGGACCTGGACAAAGACCGGGCCATGCGCGACACCTTGATGAACGTGGGCAGGCCCATCATTTTCAGCTCGCTGACGATCGGCCTGGGCTTCTCCGTGCTGATTTTCTCGCATTTTCAGCCCACCGCCATCTTCGGTTTTCTCATGATGGTCACCATGATCTCCGCCTTGATCGGCGACGTCATCCTGCTGCCGGCCCTGATGATGCACGTGGAGCTGGTGACGGCCTGGGATCTGCTCAAGATGATGCCTACGGTGGGCGGCATTTCCCCGGCAACGGTTCACGAATTGAACCAGCCGCTGAACGCCATCAAGGTGGGCAGCGATTTTCTCAAGATGATGGCCCGGCAAAAGGGTCCGTTGAAAGCATCGCACCTGGCTGCCGTTGCCGGTGAGATCGGCAATCAGGTGGCCCGGGCGTCACAGATGATTCAGCGGCTCAGCGAAATGGGCCAGGCACCGGCGTTCGAGAAGGCACCCCTTCAGATCCGAAAACCCATCGAGGACACCCTGGCCTTTATGGAGAACCAGCTCAAGCTGGAGTCCATATCGCTGGACGTCCACATTGAACCGAACCTGCCGCCGGTCATGGGCCATCACGGCCGGATGGTGCAGGCGGTCTACAATATTTTTGACAACGCCAGAGAAGCCATCGCACGCCACAGGGAATCGGAGGAGCGTGAGCGGAATCACGTCATCACCGTCACCGCAGCTGAAATCAGCGGGTCGGTCGTGGTCACCATCACCGACACCGGTACGGGTATTGCCGAGCACGTCCATGACCGCATCTTTGAACCTTTCTTTACCACCAAGAGCGCCGGCAGAGGCAAGGGCCTGGGGTTGTCCATCAGCAACGAGATCGTTCGCGACAGCGGCGGGCGAATCACCGTGTCGAGCCAACGGGGGACAGGAACGACGGTCACCCTATCTTTTCCGGCCTTGAAAAAGACCGGTTGAACCAGGCCTTGCCTTATGACCCCGGGCTGAATTAGAATAGTTGCCGGTACACATTCATCTGTCACCGACACCCCCCTGCGGCAAGGCAAGCGGGAGGTGCGTTTACCATCACGACTGCACGGGAGAGCAAGCATGCCTAAAACCTTATACTGGATCCAGGGCGGCAGCTGCGGCGGCGACACCTGGTCACTGATGAATGCCGACACGCCGGATCCCGTGGAGCTTTTCGAGGCGTTCGACATCGACGTGCTTTGGCACCATGCACTCAGCGCCACGTCGGCAGCAGAGCTGGCGACGCTGAATCGGCGTATCCTGTCAGGCGACCAGCCCCTGGATATTCTGTGTGTGGAAGGATCGGTGATCAACGGACCCGAGGGCACCGGCCGCTTCGACATGCTGCCCGGTGGACCTCGCAAAGACTTTCTCTATGAACTGGCCCAGCGCGCCCAGGTCGTTCTGGCGGTAGGCACCTGCGCCAGTTTCGGCGGTATCGGCGCAGACAGCGAAACCATGGCAGGGGGACTTCAATTCAACAAGTGGGAGATGGGAGGGCTCCTGGGCCAGACCTTCCTGTCCGGTGGGGGATATCCGGTGATCAACCTGCCCGGATGCCCCTGCCATTGCGATGTGGTGGTGGGAACCCTGTCGGCCCTGGCCGCAGATGTTAGCGTAAACCTCGGGCATTACCATACACCCACAGACTGGTATGGGGTGATGGTCCACCAGGGGTGCACCCGCAACGAATATCATGAGTATCGGGTGGAAGAAAAATGCTTCGGCGAGCGGGGGTGTCTCTTTTTTTACATGGGATGCCACGGCCCGCTGGTCACCGGCCCCTGTAACAAGGCCCTGTGGAACCGGCGATCGTCGAAGACTCGCGTAGGGGTGCCTTGTTTCGGCTGCACCCGGCCCGATTTTCCCCAACAGTACCCTTTCTTCGAGACACGCAACATCGAGGGCATTCCCATTGAACTGCCCGACGGCGTGAGCCGGGCCCATTATATGGCTTACAAGGGCATGGCCGCGGCGGCGGCCCCGAAGCGCCTGATGGAACGCAAGACCAGTATTTAGCCGCCTGAAATGCAGCGCTGCAAGAGGTTTTCACACTGGTTTTCAAGCCAAACCGACAAACGGTGACAGCGGGTACACATGACGACGATCAAAAAAATCATCCCTTTGAATCGCGTGGAGGGAGACCTGGAAATCCACCTGGAACTGGACCGGGAAAACGTGGTGACAGCGGCCAGGAGTGTAGGGACGATGTACCGGGGCATCGAGAACCTGATGACCGGCCGGGGCCCACTGGACAGCCTGGTGATCACGCCACGAATCTGCGGCATCTGCACCACGGCTCACCTGAACGCCGCTGCAAAGGCACTGGATATGGCCTATAACGTCTCCATCCCCGCCGATGCCCATCGCCTGAGAAGCGCAACACTGATGGTCGAACAGCTGCAAAACGACCTTCGACACCTCTTTTTGCTGTTCATGCCCGATTTTACCCGCACCCGCTATGCCGACCATCCCCTCTACGAAGAGGCGGTCGCCCGCTACCGGCCCCTCAAGGGACAATCCACCGTCCAGACCCTGCAGGAAACGAAAAAACTCATCGAGATCATCGCCATTCTGGGGGGCCAGTGGCCCCACTCTTCTTTTATGGTTCCGGGCGGGGTGGTGTCCGTGCCGGGAGGAAGCGACATCGCCCAATGCCGCCACATTCTGTCCAGTTTCCGCAGGTGGTACGAGAAACGGGTGCTGGGCTGCACACTCGACCGGTGGCAGGCGGTCGGCACGTGGGACGAGCTGCAGCAATGGCTGGCGGAAACGCCGGCGCATAGGGACAGTGAGTTGGGTTTTTTCATTCGCATGGCGCTTTCCAGCGGCCTGGACAACCTGGGCCGCGGCCACGATCGCTTCATCAGCGCCGGCGGGCCGGACCTGCCTGATCCTGACGGTGGTTGTCGCCCCCTTTTCCCGGCCGCCATCTTCACCCCGGAGGGAACGGTTCCATTGGATCCGGAAAAAATAACCGAGGACGTGAGCCACTCCTTTTTCAAGGAAACGCCCGGCCACCCCTTCGACAGTAGAACCATTGCCGCCCCCTTTTCCGACGACGGACGAAAATACTCCTGGGCCAAGGCACCCCGATATGATGGGAAGCCGGCGGAAACCGGGCCGCTGGCCGACCTGCTGATGGCCGGCATAGGACTGTTCGTTGATTGGGTCCGGTCCAACGGCGCCAGCGTGTTTATCAGGGAACTGGCCCGCATGGTCCGACCGGCCATGATCCTGCCGGCAGTGGAACAGTGCGTTTCCGGGATGGCCCACGCCGACGCCCAATTTTACTCGGACACACTCAAGCCGCTGTCGGCCAGAAGCTTCGGCACGGTCACTGCGCCAAGGGGGATCCTGGGGCACTGGGTGGTAATCAAGGACGGAAAGATAGCCAACTACCAGGTGATCACACCCACCGCCTGGAACGGCTCCCCCCGCGACAGGCACGGGATCCCGGGGCCCTGGGAGCAGGCCGTCATAGGGACGGCGGTGCGCGACCCGGAGGACCCGGTGGAGGTGGAGCAGATCGTCCGGTCCTTTGACCCATGCCTGGTCTGCACGGTCCATGCGATCAAGTTGTTCTGATGATCGATATCACTTTCAATTGAGGTCGATGACATGATCCCCGCGGCACAACCATCCGCTCAATCCCGGATTCCATTTCAAACCGCCTACCGGTGGCCCAAACGATGCGTACACTGTGAGGACCGGGAAAACTGCCCGGTTCAGGATCTCGTGGTGGAAAACGAAATCCTCAAAGAGGAAATCCGGGTTTCCCGCGAATCGGCAGAGATCACCGCCAACCTGGTGGTCAAACAGTTCGAGGAGACCGAACGGATTCTTCAGCGTTTCCAGGTAGCCAACGCCCAACGCAAGGCCGTGCTGGACTCAGCGTCCCACATGGCCATCGTGGCCACGGACAAGCAGGGCCTGATCATCGTGTTCAACAAAGGTGCGGAAAACCTGCTGGGATACACCGCCGGAGAGGTGATCGGCAAACTGACTCCCCTGGTGTTCCACGACCCCCTGGACCTCCGGGAGAAGGCAGCGCTGGCAGCCTCCGGCCCAAAGCGTCCGGTGGAGGGAATCGATCTCTTTTTCCACTACGCCATGCAGCCGGATCAGGAGCAGCGGGAGTGGACCTACCTGCACAATGACGGCAGCTCCTTTCCGGTCACCTTGTCCATCAATCCCCTGCGGGACCCGGACGGCATGGTCAACGGGTTCCTGTTCATCGCCACGGACATCACCGAAAAAAAACGATCCGAGATCGCCCTGCGGGAGAGCGAACGCAATTATCGCCTGCTGATCAACAACATTCCCAATGTGGTTTTCAAGGGATACCCGGACGGCTCCATCGACTTTTTCGACGACAAGGTCGAGGTCATTACCGGTTACCCCAAGGAGCTGTTCCTGTCCAAAGCCCTTAAATGGACCGACCTGATCATTACGGAAGATCGGACACAAGCCAAAAAACTGTTTGTTGATGCACTCAAGACCAATCGCCAGTATATCCGTGAGTACCGGATCCGCAAAAGAAATGGCGACATCGTCTGGCTCCAGGCCAGCAGCCAGATCCTGTGCGATGAGAACGGGCGAATCGACTTCATCAGCGGGGCCTTCCTGGACATTACCGAACGGAAAATGGCCGAAGCGGCGCTGCACGACTCCGAGGAAAAGTACCGCTCGCTGTTCGACAGCGGGCCCAACCCGATTTTTGTGCTCGAGCCTGCCGATCTGCGGATCCTGGACGTCAACCCAGCGGCATTGGACGCTTACGGCTACACCAAGGAGGAGTTGCTGGGGCGCACCTACGGCGAACTCGGAGAGTTCGAATTCTATCCGACCGGCCTGCGGACCGATTCCGCCGCCAACTGGGCGAACTCGTGTATTATCAACCAAAAGGCTCGCCATCATAAAAAGGACGGCACGCCGTTTTACATCCGCGTCAAGGCCTGCCCCATTAAATACCAGGACCGCGAAGCACTGATCCTGGCGGCCACGGATATCACCGAGTCCATTGAGAAGGATGCCCAGCTCTTTCAATCCAGCAAGATGACGACCTTGGGGGAGATGTCGGCCGGCATCGCCCACGAATTGACCCAACCCCTCAACGCCATCAAAATCGGCAACGACTATCTGAAACGTAAAATTGAAAAAGGCCATCCGGTTACCAGCCAGGAGTTGAACCGGGTGGCAACGGCGGTCACCGACCAGGTTCAGCGAGCCTCGGAAATCATCAACCGACTCCGTGAATTCGGACGCAAACCCGATTTCAAAAAAGAGCCGGTAAATATCAACACCATCGTCACGGACGTGCTGAAAATCATCGGCCAGCAGCTGTCGCTGAACAACATCCAGGTTTCCTATTCACTGGCGGACAATTTACCGACGATCCTGGCCAACCCCAACCGCCTGGAGCAGGTCCTGTTCAACCTGGTAACCAATGCGCGGGACGCCATCGGTCAGTTGCCCGACGATTCGGGCGGCATCAGGACGCGCGACATCGTCATCGAGACCTATGTGGACAGCGAAGAGGTGGTGTGTGCGGTGGCAGATTCGGGCAGCGGTATTGCCGAGGAGAATCGCGATAAGATATTCGAGCCGTTTTTTACCACCAAGGAGGTGGGCAAGGGTATGGGACTGGGCCTGGCCATCACCTACGGCATCGTCCGCGATTATGGCGGCAGCATCACCGTAAAAAGTAAAGTGGGTGAAGGGACGCGGTTCGAAATGCGGTTTAAACCCACGTAGAAAGGCAACCAACAAATCCAACCGGAACTTATTCACAACGAGTGTGACCATGACACAAATCCTCATCATCGATGACGAAAAACCGACCTTGCAGATGCTCAAACTCTATCTTGAAGTATGCGGTCACGAGGTCCTGACGGCAGATAACGAATCAACGGGCATAGCGGTTTTCAGCACCCATCTCCCTCCGATTGTGCTCACCGATATCAAGATGCCGGGAAAAGACGGCTTCGCCGTGTTGCGGAAAATCAAATCCCTGGCACCGGAAACGCGGGTCATCGTCATCACCGGCCATGGTGACCGAGATCTGGCCCGCCAGGCCATTGATCTCGATGCCTGCGCCTTTTTCAACAAACCGCTGGATACCGAAGCCCTGGAAAAAGAGATCAAAAAAATAGAAGCATCGATGAAACCTACCCCCTGATCGCCCACAAGATGATAAAAACCGCCATGCGCGCAGACATTGTGTACCCGTCTGTTGGCCAACCACCTGCCATCGCAAAGTGGCCGGTTTTTTACCCCCCTCATAAGCAGCCACCTTAAAAGATGTCTGCTGGCACAGCCTATGCGCGGGGTCCTCATTGAATTCCCTCGACATACTCCCGCAGGCACCCCAGGGGGCACTTCTTTATGGGCGCATGCGGGTTGAAACCCGGACCCGCCTCGATCTTGAACCAAGATCTATTTTTTGAGATGGCTTATAAATAAATCCCGAATCGATGTTTCAATTCGTGCCCGGCTTGGTTATAACAGCTTATTGAGGAGTATCGGCGGTTTTATCATTCAAAGGAGCGGTTCGGCGTGAACAATACCACATCCAGTCATAGCGACATTCTGGTGGTGGGCGGCGGGGTCATCGGCCTGGCCTGCGCCTATTACCTGGCCCGAGCAGGACAATCGGTCCGCATCATCGAACAGGAAAGCATGGGTGCCGGCGCCTCCCACGGCAACTGCGGACTGATCTTCGTCAGCGATCTGCCGCCGCTGTGCGCCCCCGGCGCCATCGGCCATGAACTGATCCGCACCCTTCAAGGGACATCCCCGCTTTATATCAAACCGCGGCCGGATCTTTCCCTGGCCTTCTGGCTGTTGCGGTTTGCCGCCCACTGCAACCGGCGGCACCTGAAACACGCCATCAAGGCACGGGATGCGATCCTGCGAATTTCCGGTGAACTCTTCAGCGATCTTTTTGCCGACGAGAATCTGGCCTGCGATTTCGAACAGCGCGGCGTGCTCATGGCCTTCACCGACCCGTCGACCATGGTGGGCTACGAAAAAACCAACCGCCTCCTGGAGCCCTTCGGCCTGGCTGCGACCTTCCATGATCGCAAATCGATTCGCCAGATCGAGCCGGCTTTGAACGAACGGGTCTGCGGGGGATGGCACCATCGGGCGGACAGCCACTTGAGACCGGAGATGCTCATGACTGCCTGGACCCGGGCGGCCCGGGACAGGGGCGTTCGTATCGAGGAGGGCTGCCGGCTGGAACGCTTCGATACCCGTAACGGGACGGTAAACGGCGCAAGGACGAACACCGGCCGTTTTACGGCGGACCAGTTCATCCTGGCCGCCGGCGCCTGGGCACCGGCCATTGGTCGCCAACTGGGTGTGCGCATTCCTGTCCAGCCCGGCAAGGGATACAGCATCACCATGGACCGGCCGGCCGTCTGCCCCACGATCCCCTGCTACCTGGTCGAAAGAAATACCGTCGTCACCCCGTGGCAGAGCGGCTATCGCCTGGGTGGCACCATGGAATTTTCCGGTTTTGACGACCAATTGGACGAACGGCGCCTGAGCAATTTGGAAATATCGGCGGCGCTCTACCTGAAAACGCCGCTGGGCCGGCGGGTGACCGAGCGGTGGACCAGTCTGCGACCCATGAGCGTGGACGATCTGCCGATCATCGACCGCGTGCCGCAACTGGGCAATCTCTATATCGCCACCGGCCACGGCATGCTGGGGCTTTCCACCGCGACGGGAACCGGCCGGCTGGTCGCGGACATGATTCTGGGCAGGCCATTGCCCTTCGATCCCCTGCCCTTTGCCATCGGGCGGTTCGGCTGATGGGCGGAGGTGAAAGACGAAGCCAGGGCCTGCCCGTTACCAACTGAAATGGACCGGCAAGGGATTGACCCGTCATGGAGCCAACCCAAAACCAGCCACGGCCCCATGCAGAGTTAACCTGGGCGATGACGGCCCACCTGAGCGCATTGTGCCTCTATCTGGGGATGCCGCTCTCCAACCTGCTGTTTCCTTACCTGATCTGGCGATGGCAGCGCGCGCATTCAGGCTATGTAGCCACGCATGCCTTGGCCGCATTGAATTTTCAGATCACCGTGACGGTCAGCGGACTCGCCGCAACGCTCATCGCTTGTTTCGTCCCCTTGGTCTGGATCGTGGTGATTGTTGTCTTCAGCGCCAACATCATATATACCGGAATTGCCGCCGACCACGCCAAAAGCGGCCTGACGTTCAGATACCCGTTCACCCTTCGATGGAAGCCGTAACGCCCACGGGTAAGCTTCGCCGGCCACCAACCCATACCCGATAGACCAGGAAAACAGAATTGCCCGGAATCGATCTACAGACCCTTTATGTTGTTCAGTCTTTCGCCGCTGCAGTGATCGCTGCGAACCTGGCCCTCTATTTGCTGCCACGGTGGGAGTCACCCAGCGCCAGGTCCCTGATACTGATGATGGGCGCTGTTGGGCTGTGGTCTTTTTTCTACGGCCTGGAGTTTGCGAGCACCGGTCTGGAATCCAAACTGGTGTGGGTGCGCATGGAATACCTCGGGGCCGCGTGGACGGGGGTGTTTTTTTTTCAGTTCGCCATGGCCCTCACCGGCAGATTGGCTTGGTTGACGGGAGCCAGACGATGGGTCCTCTTTATCATCCCGGCGCTGACCATTCTGGCGGTTTTCACGAATGGAAGCCACCATTTGATCTGGTCCCGGGCCTGGATCGAGGGCAACGGACCGGTGACGTCGATGGCATACGATCGCGGGATGGGCTTCTGGCTGTTTGTGGCCTATTCATACGGCCTGCTGCTGGTTGGAACGCTATATCTGGCCTACCATTATTTATTCTTTCGATGGATCGCAGGCAAGCACTTCTGGGTGATGCTGGTCGGCGTTCTCGCTCCGTGGTCAAGCAACATACTCTACCTCATGGAAATCGAGCCCCTGCGTCACATCGACCTCACGCCTGCCGCATTCGCCGTCAGCGGCATCGCCTTTTTCTGGGGCACGATCAGGCATCAAATGCTGGAGTTGATCCCGATTGCCCGGGATGCGGTGATCGCAGGCATGAAAGATGCCGTTTTCGTATTGGATCTGCGTTACCGGGTGGTTGACCTCAACGCCGCCGCACAGCAACTGATCCCGGAACAGACGGAGAAAGCCACCGGCAGGGAACTGGCCACGCTTTATCCCGAACTGGCCCTGCTGGTGAAAAAGGGCCGGGCGAACGGCATTGACCACGTGGAAATGAACATCTCACGGGCGGACACCACCAGCCTGTGGCGCGTTAGCCAGTCAGCCCTGTATAATCGCGGCGACCATCTGGGGGGCTGGCTGATCACCCTTAAGGACATCACCCAACAGCGGCGCAACGAAATCGCCCTTCGGGACAGCGAAGAAAAATTCCGCAGCATCAGCGCCAATGCCCTGGATGGTATCGTGATGATCGATCCGTCGGGAAGCGTCTCCTTCTGGAACCGGGCGGCGGAAAAAATATTCGGCTACCGTGAAGATGAAATTCTGGGCAAGCATCTGCATGCCCATCTTGCCCCCAAGGAACATCAGGCGGACGCTATAAATTCATTTTCGGAGTTCCAGCGCACCGGTAATGGCAAGCTGCTGGGTCGAACCATCGAAATTCAGTGCCGGCACAAAAACGGCACTGAATTTCCCGCTGAACTGTCCCTCTCGCCCTTGAAGCTGAACGACCAATGGCATGCCGTCGGTATCGTCAGGGACATCACCGAACGCAAGAAAACTCAGGACTATTTGATACAGAGTGAAAAAATGCTTTCCGTGGGTGGACTTGCGGCGGGCATGGCTCACGAGATCAACAACCCGCTGGCCGGCATCACGGCCAACGTCCAGGTAATGCGCATGCGCCTGCTCAGCGACTTGCCGGCCAATATCAGTGCAGCGAAAGAGATCGGTGTGGACCTCGACAAACTATGGGCCTACATGGGCAAGCGGGGGATTTTCGACAAAATCGAAGCCATCGACCAGTCCTGCCAGCGGGCGGCGGCCATCGTTCGCAACATGCTGGCATTTTCTAGAAAAAGCGATGCGGTCCTTGCCGATCACGACCTGGCGTCCCTGCTGGACCAAACCGTGGACCTGGCCAAGAACGATTTCCAGATCAAACAACAGCATGATTTCCGGCGGATCCAAATCGTGCGCCACTATCTCCCGGACATGCCCAAAGTCTCTTGTGATGCCGGACAGATTCAGCAGGTGATGTTTAACATCCTCAAAAACGGAGCCCAGGCCGTGTGGGAACGTAAAGACAGGCCGTCCATGCCGCAGTTGACCCTGACTGTGGACAAACGGGACGACTGGGGTTGCATCACCATCACGGACAACGGACCCGGCATGGCAGAGGATGTCCGCAAACGGATCTTCGAGCCGTTTTATACCACCAAGGCAACCGGCTCGGGCACCGGCCTGGGCCTGTCCATTGCCTACTTCATCGTTACCGAAAACCATGGCGGTATGCTCTCCGTGACCTCCACACCGGGCAAGGGGACCTCTTTCGAGATCAAGCTGCCACTGGCCAGAGGCAATCATGGGTCGTGACCCCATCATGATGAAGCAGGTCGAGGCGGTTGTCTTCAACGCCCTGGCCCGCTGCCGGACCAGGCAGCGGACCGACAGCCTCCCCGATCGGTCGTGACAGACAATGGCCATGTCCCCAAAGGGTAAAGGCATAACGGCCATCGGCGCCGTATTGGCCCTGTTGGTGCTATCAGGTGTGCTTGACCGACTGCTCACCCCGGAAAGCATGCGCGAGCGGCTGGAAGCCGGCCGCGCATGCCGGCTATGTGATCTGAGCGGGACGGATTTAAAGGGGGCCGATCTGAGGGGCGCCGATCTCATCGGCGCCATTTTCAAGGAGACGGATCTGAGCGGTGCACTGCTGACGGATGCGGATCTGACCCATGCCGATGTCAGATACGCCCGAATACAGGATGCCACGCTGGACGGGGCCACCTGGGTCAACGGCCAGACCTGCGGACCGGGTTCGACCGGGCGCTGCCTGACAGCCGATACCGTCGCCCTGATTGCTTCCCGCCATTGTCCTGACTGCAATCTGAAAGCCGCCACCCTGGCGTCGCTGGATCTGCAAGACGCATTTTTGAAAGGGGCGAACCTGTCGCGGGCGGTGCTTTCTCAGGCACGCCTCTCCGGCAGCGATTTGACGAGGGCCAACCTGAGCCGGGCGGTGGCCCGGCAAACCGACTTCAGCAAAGCCCTTCTGCCTGAAGTGGATCTTACCGGGGCCGACCTTGTCGGGGCTGACTTTTCCGATGCCTACCTGAGAAGCAGCCTCATGGTCAATGCGATCCTGACAGACGGCGTTTTTGAAAAGGCGGATCTTCGGCAGGCTGTTCTTCACGGTGCAGTGCTGACCGGCACCCGCCTCGCGGGGGCCGACCTGTCCGGCGTCAGCCTGAAAATGGCCGACCTGTCCGGGGCTGACCTGACCGGAGCCCACCTGGACGGCGCCAACCTGGTCGGCGCCGTGGTCACGGGAACGACCTTTACCGGCGCCTTCCTGGCTGGCGCCATCTGGGTCAATGGCAAACGCTGCGGCGCCGGTTCCATCGGACGCTGCGTGCAGTAGAACAGCTGATGAGCTGTTGAGCCAATAAGCTGTTTAGCGCTTTGTTCGAAGGGCATCTCTCCCAGGCAAACCGATCCGATCATTCTTTCATCGATTTGATGGGGGCATTGATCATTTTGCAGACCGCTTCAGCCATTTGTCGATAGTTTTCAAAGAGACGCTCTGTTATCCAGCCGAAGCGGTCCAAAACGGTCAACAAGGTGATCACTTCAAACAATGAGCCTCTCTGGCAATATAGAGGAATTGGATAAATTCTTTGGTGGGCTGACGCCCCTTACCCTCGGCGATGTTCATTGCTACGCTGGTAGAAGCGGCTTCAAGCTGTTCTACCAATCGAAAATGCTGGCGAGGAGTCTCCAGCGTATCGACTAAGCGAATTACGCCTTCGGCAAAATCAATCGACTTTTGCCACACTTTCAAGTCTTCAAAACTGAAACGTATTTCCAGCCGCTTCCTTCTTTTTTTCCAGGTTTCCTGCGAAATGGCTCTTAAGCCCATAAGCCGGTGGCTTTATGGCCCTAAGGATATCGCCGATTTCTTTTTGCTTTTTGCTTACCAGCTCACCAGCTCACTTCTTCCCCCCCAGCGATTTGACCCCCATGGTGTTGATCAGCTGGTTGATGTCGGTGGTTTTCAGGTTCATCCCGCCTTCGGAGACGGGCAGAAGCATGATCTTCTTGTTCTGCAGGGCCTCGGCGATGCGCAGCTTGACCAGCGCTTCGCCGCCGGATCCGGCCAGGGCGTTGTTCATCTCCTGGATACCCTTGGCCTCGGCAATACCCTCGGCCATAATCGCTTCAGCCAGCAGCTTTTGCTTCTCATAGTACACGTCGGCTTCGATCTTGGCCTTGCGGAAGACGCCGTCGGCGTCCGCGATCAGCTTGTTGACTTCGCCCTTGGCTTCCTCGAGCTTGCGTTTGTACTCCTCCAAGGCGGCGTGCTGGGCGGACTTGTTCTTCTGCACCTGCTGGTCGGCCACCTTCTTGTCCTCGATGGCCTTCTGGTATTCCTTGTTAAAGCGATAGTCCTTGGTGAGAACTTTCTCCACCACGATGCCTAAGGGGCCCAGCATGTCCTGAAGCACATCCTTGGCGCGCTGCGCCTGTTTTTCCCGGCTGTCGGCCACGTAAAACTCCTCGGTGGTCAACTCGCCGAAGATATCCCGGGGCTTGCTGCGCGCGATGGTGCGCACGATCTTGTCGCGCAGCGTGATGTCGTTGTCGGCCACAGTCTGCAGAATAAAAGGCGCCTTGTCCGCATCGATGCGGTAGGCGATAATCACGTCCAGGCTGATATCGTTGCCGTCGATGGTTTTAAACAGCAGATCGTCCCGGCTCCGCCGGTCTCCGCGAGCCTGCTCGAAAACCATCTCCAGGTTCTGCAGCTTGGTGTCGAAGGTGTGCCAGTCGTTGATAAACGGCAGGAAGAAATGAGTGGAACCCGGTGCGTAGGCCTTGTCTTCCACGCCTTTTCCGGTGAGGGAGAACTTGCGGGTGCGCACCCCTACTTCGGTTTCACCGGTGGTGTAGAAGACACATCCGGTGGTGGTGAACATCCAACAGGCTGCCAGAATGATCCAGATCGTGCGCTTCATTGGGCACCTCCTTTGCGCACGTCGAAAAGCTTGAGCGCATTGTCCAGGTCCAGCGGGTTGACACCGGCGCTGCCATCGCTGGGCAGCACGATAAGGTCAAGCCCCTTGTATACGTCGGCCATTTTCAACCCCACCATTCGTTCGGCACCCATTCCCTTGAGGGCGTCGTTCTTCAGGCGCACCTTTTCCGCCTCGGCCAACTTGACCAGCAGGTCCGCATCGGCATTTTTGGACCTCACATACAGGTCCTTCTCGGCGATCTTGCGGGTCACGTAGGCCCTCCCCTGCTCCATCTCGACGTCCACGACGACGCGTCCCTCCTGAACGATCTTCTTCAGCTGGGCCTCCTCGGTGGCGGCCCGGGCCGCAGCCCGGTTGGTGAAGACCAGCTGATCCTGGAGTTTCTTCTCTTCGATATTTTTTTGGATTTCCGGACTGTAGCGAAAATAGCGCACAAGCACGTGCTCCACCCGGATCCCTTTGCTGTTCAGCTCCGCGTTGAGCAGGTCCCGGGCTTCCTGGGCCTTTTTGACCCGCATGAAGCTGTTGTAGAAATCCTCGGTGGTCAGTTTGCCCAATGTCTCTTTCAAGGCCGGCTCCGCTTTGGGGATGATGCCGTTGTCTTCGAACAGGCTGCCGGGGCCGATCTTGGTAAAGACCAGGTAAGGGTCCTCGATGCGATAGAGGATGGACACATCCACGTCAACAAAGAACCCGTCGGAGGTCTGGATGTGAGCCACGCGGTCCTTGCGGGCCGAATCGGCGGCAGTTCGCGGATAGTCGGTCAGTTCAAGCACCTGCACGTCCCTCGGCAGCCGGTACATCTTCTGCATGAAAGGGATGACCAGGTTGAGTCCGGCGGTGTAGATTTCCTGCTGGACCCCGCGCTTCAGGCCCAGGTATTTCACCTTGATACCGAACTCGTTGGGCTGAACGTACACGAACAGCATATTGTAGGCCAAGACCACGATGGCGACGACGATGACGAGATACTTGATTTTGCCGCTGCCGGGCAATCGGATCGTCGGTATGGAAAACCTCTTTTTTTTGGCCATCTTGAATAGTTCCGCCCCTTGCGAGGTCTGCTCTGCCATATTGATCCTCCTTTACATTTCCATCTGATACGAAACCGTCGGTTTGGCCGGCTATGCCGGTGTGTGCGGCATGGGTTCGATGCTGCGCGGCGGATAAGATGGGTTGAAAAACCCGACCAGCCACAATAGCGCCCCGAAGAGAATCGGTGCCAGGACCAGCGTATAGAACACCCCGCTGTCAATAAAAGTGAGCAGCACGCAGCTCAGGTACAGGGCCGCCGCCGAACCGGGCCAGAAAATGCGAACGCCGCCAAGGTCGGGGGGCAGCATCCGGCAAAAAAGCAGGAAATGGATAAACATGGCCCCCGCCGTCGCCACGGCCGCACCCGCCATCCCGGCAAAAGGGATCAGGTTGAGGTTGAGAATCAGGTTGGCGACGGAGACCACCAGGGTCATTCGTTTCAATTTTTCGGTTTGTTGCCTGGCTTCGAAGATCGGCTCCAGCGCCGTCACCGCGGAAAAAAAGATCAGCCCAGGCAGCACCAGGGTAAAAACGGTAAATGATTCGTCCGCCCATTGTCGCAGGTGGAAGACAGCCGCCATCACCCGGGGAAAATTCACCAGGACAAGGATCGCCAGGCACCCGTGGACAAAAAACAGGCCCCGGATGGTACGGGCCATGAACGCAAGCAACCGGTCCTCGAGACCCGCTGCGAGCCGTTCGTTGGCCAGCCGCCGAAACACCGGTCGAACGCCTCCCGGGATGACCAGGAACAGGCGGGCCAGAATCAAGGCCCGTGCATATATGCCCAGTTCCACCGGGCTGGCAAACCAGCCCAGGATCAGCATGTCCAGGTAAAAGACGACATCCAGCAGGTTGTCGGTAAACAGGTATGCCCGGCCGCTGTCCATCATCGTTGAAACATGCCTCCAACCGGCAAGGACCTTGGAAATGGCAGGCAGCCTGACCGTCTTTCGGCCCATTGCCAGCATCGCGACGTGGCTGATCAAAAACGCGGCAGCCGCCAGGTGAGCCGGCACATTGGCGACACAGAGCCCCAGGGTCGCCACCAGGAAAACGACCCGCTGGCGGATTCTCAGACCGGCGGCTTGGCGGTGGCTCCCCCTCCCGTTGAGCATTGCCAGTCGCAGGGTGTTGATGTTCTGAAATAAAACGGTGGGGCCCAGCAGCAGGTACAGGATGCGGTCACCCGCCTCTTGACCCGGACCGGCGATCGAAAAGGCGGCTGCCCCGCAAAGCAGGATCGCAGCAAATCCCAAGACCACCAGGGCCGCCAGGGCGCCGGCGCAGTTTTCATCGGTGGATGTGGGGGAGCGGGCGATGCGGTTCTCTACATAGATGGGGATGCCGTATCGGCAGAGGTAGCCGGCGATGGCCAGCAGGGAAAAGAACCACGCGAAAAGACCCAGGCCGGCAGGACCGTAATGGCGATCCACCATGATCATGGCAATCAGGCCGGTACCGATTCCGGCCAACCGGTCCATCACCGGCAGAACGGTCATCAGGTAAAAGGGGTCCGCTTCGCCGGCTTTTCGGGAAAGGGCTTCGTCCAGCCATTCAAAAATCCGTTCCCGCCACCGGGTCCTCCAAGAAGGTGCTGCCGGCAGATTCGACCGACCCGGAGAACCGCCGCCGGTGGTTTCAGAGGACGGTTCCGCAACTCCACCGGCGTTATCACCCCGGAAAAGACCGCCTTTCCGGGGTGGATTATGGTTTGTGGAATCAGACATCGGAGAACTGCTTATCCAGCATGATGTTGAGAATGGTTCGATCGGTCTCGATCATTCCCTGGGTCGTCAGGGTACCGATATTCTTCATCGTATCTTCAGACGACCGGCCGATGATACCGTCGGTGAAGCTGACATTGACACCCTGAAGCGAGAACAGTGCCGCCTGGACGGCCGTACCGGCAGCGGTGGCCAGCTTTAAGGCACATCCGCCCTTGGCACCGTCGCAGATCACCCCGGCCAGATCCTCGGTAAGGTTTTTGATGGCGCCGGCAATGTGCAGCTTCGTGCCGCCCATTAGGTAAGTCACGCCGGCCGTGGCCCCGGCGCCGGCGGCGACCGAGCAGCCGCAGATGGCGGAAAGGCGCCCGGTGTAGGCTTTCACATAGGCGGTAACGATATGGCTCAAGCCGATGGCCTCCAGGGTGGTACGATGGTCGACAGTGATGAATTCTTCAACGGCGACAATGGGCAGGATGGCCGTCAGGCCGTGGTTGCCCGATCCGGCACTGCTCATGGCCGGCAGTTTGACGCCAGACATGCGGGCATCTGCGGCCGAGGATGCCAGAATGCGCGCCGCGGTGATCATATCCCGCTTCATCAGCCCCTGGCGCACCAGACGCTCCATGGTGCGCCCCACCCCCAGCCCGGGGCCGTGCTTGAGACCGTAGTCGGCCAACCGCATGTTGACGTCGACACCGGATTCCAGAAACTGCAGATCCTCTTCATCCAGGTCGTCCAGCAGTTCGAGAAGCTGGTCGAGGGACAGATCCTTGAGCCAAGCTTCCAGGTCGGTCAGCCGGTGTTTGCCATCACCGGACCCGGCTTTGGGCAGCAGCACATGGTCAGTGATTGTCCTGCCGTCCAGGCACAGGGAAACGATGTTGTCATGCAGACCGGTAATGACGGATTCGGCGGTGTGCCCCTTGCCGTTGACGAGGGTCTTGATGAATAGTCCCACCTGGTCCCGGAGCAGGTTGACCTTCACCCGCCCCGCCTTCACGATCTGTTGGGCGGCCGAGATGGCCGGACCGTCCACCGAATCCAGTACTTCCAGTCTCAGGGCGGCATCGCCGCCAAGCGCGCCGAGCGCCGAGGCCATGTCCAGCCCGCTGAGCCCGTCGGTGCCGGGAATGGACACGGCCAGGCCATTTTTATAGATATTCGGATCCACCCAGATTTCGATATCGTCGATCTGTTTTTCCGGCAGCAGCGACACCGCCGCAGCCGCACCCAGGGCGATGGCCACCGGCTCGGTGCAACCCAATGCCGGCGCCACCTGGATCTTCAGGATATCCTTGACGGTATAGGTCATTTTGGTTCCCTGTCTGCAATTGGCATCATTGGTCGACTTAATTGGTTTGATACCATCATATTGTTTTTTGCCCGTATATTCAACTGCAACACAGACATGCCCCACCGGCGTGGGCACCCGAAGTCACCTGTCGGGTCAAAGAAGCTCAGCGCAGGGCTGATGGATCTCTCCACCCCGACCGGATCAGGCGCTCCGCCCAAAAAACCGGGCCTGCGGTGATTCCCACAGGCCCTTGATTTCCCGGTGCCGGTGATGGGTTTAACCTATAAACCAATAGCTGTTTCCAAGTTCTTCGTCTTGTCCAGATTCATCGCGTCTTCGAGGTTGGCACGGGTGAGATTGGCGCCGTCCATGTCCGCATTCCTGAAGTTTGCCCGTTTGAGAACGGCATTGGTGAAATCAGCGGTTTTCAATTGCGTGTTCGTAAAGTTGGAGCCCACCAGGTTGAGGTTGGACAGATTGGACCCGGACAAATTGCAATTGGTAAAATCAGCACCGTAAAGCATGACCTGTTCAAGGTTTAATTGCGACAATTGCGCGCCGGTCAGATTGGCATTGTTCAAATCGACACCTGTCAACGTCGCCGCCCTCAAGTCAATACCGCGCAAATCACAGTCGATGACCGTTACCTTGCTGATCGATGCACCATTGAGGTTTGCATTTCTCAGGTTGGTCTTGGAAACCTTTGCCCCATTGATGGTTGCATTGGACAAATCCGCACCGGTCAGATTGGTTTTTACCAGGATGGTTTGATTCAGATTGGCATCTTTGAGCACGGCTTCGGTCAAATCGGAATAGGATAAATTGGTCTGGAAAAGGTTGCAACCGGTCAGATTTGCCTTGATCATTGAGAAATCGCTCAAATACATTCTGCTGAAATCAACGTTACTTAAGTTGACATTGCTGAAACTGACTCCTGAAAAATCGACATTTTTAAATGATGCCTTTGACAGGTTCGAATACTCGATAGCGGCATTTTTCAAGTTCACGTTTTTAAATTCAGCGTTGGAAAAGTTGCAATGAACCATGAACGCATCTTCAAATGAAACACCGTCTATCTTTTTTCCGGACAGGTCGAGGCCGCTCAGGTTTTTCCTGTCGAAATTCTTTGTGGTTTTGAGTATTCTCTCAACTGAAGCAAGATCCAAAGGCTCGTTGCTGATCCTTGGGTTCAGTTGATAATGTTTTTTATACTGCGCTGCCCATGTGAATTTGTCTACGATCAATTCCAACGAATCAACTGCATCCTCTCCTTTTTTATCCCTGACCGAGGCAATGATGGTATGTCGGCCTTCCGATAATTGAGCGTACTTGAATTTCGATTCGGCGCCTATTTGACCGTCCCGGTTGGAGGTCCAGACCACCGGTCCGTCAACCATCTCTTCATTATCGATAAAGGCTTCGAAATAGACATCTTCTCCGTGTAACACGGATGACTCATTTGACGGGCTCGAAATGATCAGGCTGACGGGGATGTCGTTGACGGCTGTATGTGTTGCTGCAGGTTTCTCGCCTTCCACGCACCCCCATAAAAAAAAGAGCACAGACAGAACACCAAATAGGCTTCGCCACTGTCGATCGCAGAAAATAACTTTCATATTTTTCGTCCTTCCTGAATTGAGCGGTTCTCCTGCTATCCGCAACTGGCGGATGGTATCGTACTTACCATCGCAACATCAACACCCGGTTTCGGTTGAAGGCAGATAGCTCCCCGGAGAATCGAAAAGCGGGTGTGGTTCGAATCGCTGTCCCCGCCTAAGGAGAGCACATTGTGTGCCCGGCAGGCGGATTTTTATTTTTCCTATTTGTTTCAGATGGTTTTATGTTGCCTGACGGATAGTAACGGGTATATTTGACAAATATTGTCAAGTTCTGTGACACAGATTGGTCGCCAGGAAGGCTTCAAGCGGGACAATGCGACCTTAGGGGGCGGACGCAATGAAAATTGCCCTGCGCCCGGAGGCGCTGCGCCCCGGATTGCTGCCTCGTCCCTGACCGTCGCACCCATTCCGGGATATCGGTGGGGTGTGTTTTCAGGGGTTGTCAAATCAAATTTCCTGTCGCACTATAACACACCACACCAGGCTGGCAGCACCCTTACCCTCCAGCCCGAACCTCTCAAACCAAACATTGAAGGAGCCACCATGTTCAAATACGTGAAATGGTTGATGGCGGCGATAATGGTCACGGCTGTCGCCAACGGATGCGGTTACAACACCCTGCAGCAGATGGAAGAACAGGTGTTCAGGGGCTGGGCCGATGTGGAAAGCAATTTGCAGCGCCGGGCTGACCTGATCCCCAACCTGGTAGCCACCGTCAAAGGCTTTGCCGCCCATGAAAAAGAAACCCTGCAGGCGGTTGTCGAGGCGCGGGCCAAAGCCACCAGTGTCCAGCTCTCTACCAAAGACCTGGGCAATGCCCAGGCCATGCAGCAGATGCTGGATGCCCAAGGGGGTCTGTCGTCGGCCCTTTCACGCCTGATGGTGGTGGTGGAACGCTACCCGGATCTGAAAGCCAACCAGAATTTTCTGGACTTGCAGAACCAGCTGGAAGGCACGGAGAACCGAATCAATGTGGCCCGCCAGCGCTACAACCAGACGGTCGAGGCATTTAACGCCAAGATTCGCAGCCTGCCTTACAGCCTGACCAACAATCTGATTCTGCATCTGGACCGTAAGGAATACTTCAAGGCGGAAGCCGGTGCCACCCGGGCGCCCACAGTCAAATTCGATTAGCAGGGTGTCAGACTGGATGCCATGAGAACCGAAAACCAATTGCGCAGCATCGGACCCATCCTTGTCCTTTTCCTGATTGTATGTTCAGGCGCCGTCAATGCGGCAGCGCTGGAGGTACCCCGGCTCAAAGGCCATGTCAACGATTATGCGGCCATGCTGAGCACAGCCAGTCGACGGCAGTTGGAGGCGGTGCTGACCGACTTCGAGCAGAAGGAATCCACTCAGATCGTGGTGCTGACCATCCCGTCGCTTCAGGGCGATTCCCTCGAAGACTTCTCGATCCGCGTGGCCGAGGCCTGGAAAATCGGTCAAAAGCAAGTGGATAACGGCGCCATCCTGTTGATTGCCAAAAACGACCGCAAAATCCGCATCGACGTCGGATACGGGTTGGAGGGACGCCTGACCGATCTGCTGGCCGGGCGCATCATCCGCAACGTGATTGCGCCCCAATTCAAAGCAGGGCAGTTTGACCGGGGAATCACCGAGGGCGTGGCCGCCATGATCGACGCCGTGCGGGGAGAATTCTCGGTGACCGACGCTCCCCGGCAGCCCCCACAATCGCAGACCGGTGTTCCCATTATCGCCCTGTTCGCCCTGTTTTTCCTGATCAATGCTCTCGGCCGGGCCAGCCGGGTGATGGGGGCAACCGCCGGTGCGGTGCTGTTTCCGATTGCCGGGTCGCTGTTCTTTGGACTGGGTCCGCTTTTGCTGTTGGGACTGATCCCCTTAGGCCTGGTGGCGGGCCTGCTGATCAGCCTGATCGGAGGGCCCCTCGCCCCGGGACGAACCTCTTCCGGTCATCACGGCGGTTACTGGGGCGGGGGCGGTGGCGGCTTTTCCTCCGGGGGCTTTGGCGGTTTTTCCGGCGGCGGCGGCGGTTTCGGCGGGGGCGGGGCATCGGGCGGGTGGTAGCACTGACCGGGCGACGCCCGTCGGAAGCGATCGAGATGACCACTTTCAGACAAGCAGGAACAAGGGTTCACGGATGAAAAACCTGGCTGAATCGTTTTTATCGGAGACGGACCGCAAGCGGATTGAATCCGTTGTGGCGGCCACGGAAAAAAGGACCGCCGGGGAGATCGCCTGCATGATCGTATCCTCCAGCTATCACTATGCGATGGCCGACGTATTGGGTGCAACGGCATTCGCCCTGCCGCTGGCTCTCCTGGCCACCCATCTTCTGGGAGGATGGCTGTGGATCGGCACCCGGAACATGTGGCTGTTCCTCGGGCTTTTCGCCCTGCTTTTCGCCCTGCTGGGCTGGGCCATCAGGCGCTGCCCGACCCTCAAGCGTCTTTTCGTCTCCCGGCGGGAGATCGATGAGGAGGTGGAGGAAGCCGCCGTGAACGCTTTTTTCAAAAAGGGGCTGTACCGCACGCGCGACGCCAACGGCGTCTTGCTGTTTATCTCGGTTTTCGAGCATAAGGTGTGGCTGCTGGCCGATATGGGCATCCACGAAAAAGTTCCCCAGGAGGAATGGAACCGGCTGGTGGGCCGCGTCACCCGGGGTATCCGCAGCGGGCAAGGTGCCGAGGCAATCTGCAAGGCCGTTCAAGAAATCGGCGATCTCCTTATCACCCACTTTCCCATCAAGCCCGGTGATACCGATGAACTCGACAACCTGATCATAGAGGGCGGCAGCTGAATGGCCGGGCACAGAACACCATCGTTGGCCGACGTTGAACCGCCGATCTGCGGTTGGTTCAAAATCTGTAAAAACCGTGCGAACCGCTCCTGTCAGCAATCCGGACAGCGGCCGTTTGCTTTCTCCCGGGTGGACGGATTGTCGTGATCGGGCAAATCCCCCTGCCCGATCTTCTTTCCTGCAGACGATGCATACCCGTCTGATAAATGAGAAGAACGCCTTTTTTATCTTGCCTGAACGATCATTCTGTTTGGAGCCGCATCAGGCGCTCTTTGAAGCCGGTTGATCACCGACGCGAAGAGGTCTCAACCGTTGACGATACTGACACCCTATTCCATGCCGACCTGGCGGTTTCTTTTTTAATATATTTCCGGTTGGTTATAGTTTATATCAGGTAGTCTCACGCACCAACGCACGACCTTTTTCCATGATGGGACTGCCACGTTTTCCACGAGAACACAGCCGTAGGCATTTCCGGAAGATTCCTCGTTTTTAGCGATGAATTACCCGCTGTCTTTCAACACCGGCATGAGGACAAGCCGTGCACCACCGCTGAGGCGATTTTCCATCCAGGCCAGCCAGGTTGGTTTATCTCATTAAAACAATTGACAAATTTACTATCTCGATTAACATGAAGACAGACACGCCTGCACATTGACACCACCGATCACGGTAAGAGTGGGAACATGACCGATCAAGATCGAAAAAAATGGGACGCAAGGTATCTGAAGGACTTGGGCGGCACCGCCCCGTCCCCCATCCTGAAGAACTATTGGACGCTTGCATCCTGCGGAAATGCCCTGGATATCGCCTGCGGCAACGGAAGAAACAGTATCTTTTTGGCGGCAAAGGGATTTGCCGTGGATGCGGTTGACATTTCATCGGTGGCAACGAATCATCTTGCAGGCAAAGATCTGAAGATCAACGTCATTTGCGCGGATCTGGACACCTGGGACATTCCGCAGGATCGCTATGAACTCATCGCCAACGTCCGGTTTTTGGACAGGCGCCTGTTTCCCCTGATTCAGGATGGACTTAGAACCGGCGGGGTTTTGATCTTTGAATCGTTTATGGATGGAGAAAAGGATAAATACTGCCTGAAACAAAATGAATTGCTGCGGGCCTTTCAATCCCTGCGCATCGTCTATTACGAAGAGAAAAAAGCAGACCTTTCTGAAAAGTTCGATCAGACCGCCTCGCTTGTTGCGATCAAGACTGGCGCCGTGACCTGACAGGCTGTTGAGAAACGTCATGAGCGCAGGCAAGACAAGTCAAGATTCGGCGAGAAAGCGGAGTTTATGTGTGAAAAATGAGCATGTTGAGTCGAATGTTAACGCCCTATGGACAAGCGGAATCGTTTTTCATTATCCTGCAAGATCGATTGCCTGTGTTTTAGCGCCCTGCGCATGATGGCCGGATGGTGTTTCGCGGTCCATGAAACCGGCCATGCCTGCAGGTGAGTAAAGCATCGGCCCTTCCCTGCGGCTCCCATGAACTGAATCTCCGCTTCGCTCCGACAAGCCGGGAAGAATGGACACGCTTTCGCGGTTCATTTTTCATCCAGCCATTGATAGGCCGCGTCGATATCCTTGAATACCTCTATCGTATACGGAACCAGTCCATCGGTAAGCATTGAAACCATTCTGGACAATCCATAGTCTATGTTTTTGTCAACAACGACTGCTGTCTTGCCGCCGGACGGTCTTTTGGCAGCACGCTGCTCAAGAAAAAGGGCCAACGCGCTCACTTCCTCCTTAGAAAAGCGGTTTCCGCACAATTCCCGAACATCGTATATTTCATAGAAGGTCGGTTGATTGTCGATATACGAATGAAGGCAGTCGATAAATTCGGAGAGGGCGATCTCGCCCGTTAACGTGAAAACAGTCAAATCCCTGGATCTGTCTATGTTGTATCTCATGGCCATGATCAAATCCGCCTCATCGCATCAATTCCTTTTTTAAAGCGAACCCGACGTCCCCGATGGTATATGGTTTTTTGATGAATTGACCGACGCCAAGATCCAAAGCTTCCTTGACACGATCGGTCTCGGCAAACCCACTGGCGATGATCGCCTTCTGCCCGGGCCTGACTTTCAGTATCTCTCGATAGGTGGTCAGGCCATCCATCCCGGGCGGCATGAGCATATCCAGAATCACCACATCCACACTGTGGCGGCTCACGTGCGAAACCGCCTCCTCACCGCTGGAAGCGATGGCGACCTTATATCCCAGCGCGGATAGAATACTTGAAGCGATTTCCCGTTGCTCCTCGATGTCGTCTACAACCAGTACACGTTCGCCCTTGCCTCTGTACGTCTGGACGTCCGCCACGCGGGCGGGGGATTGCGGATCATCATGGGACACAGGGAAATACAACTTGAAAACCGAACCGCTGTGGCCGTCGCTTTCCACTTCAATATAACCATGATGATCCATAACCGTTCCCCAAACGACGGCCAGCCCCAATCCGGTGCCACTCCTGCCCATGACCTTCTTGGTATAAAACGGCTCAAAAATTTTACTTAGCAGGCTGTTGAAAAACTCTAATTTCTCTTGAGAAATTCTACTGATCGGTTATACTGCCATTATCATCTAACCCACAGGATTTATGAAGGATCAAGATGAGAGGCAGCCAAAAAAGACAAGCATCATTGTTCAGCTACGTTTCCCTCGAGCAACGGGTTCCGAGCAGTCATCCATTGCGAGATATCCGAAAAATGGTCGACAAGGCATTGGAGCAGATGCATGACACCTTCTCAGATCTGTATTCCCATACCGGGCGGCCTTCCATTCCGCCGGAGTACCTGCTGCGGACCTCATTGCTGCAGATCTTTTATACGATCCGCAGCGAGCGCCTGCTGATGGAGCAGCTCGATTACAACCTTCTGTTTCGATGGTTTGTCGGATTGTCCATGGATGACAACGTCTGGGACCATTCTGTCTTTTC
>NZ_JBUOIV010000053.1:0-35453 GCF_055467485.1 Desulfosarcina sp.
GGGATGTCGAAATCGAACTGGTCATAGCCGCTGTAGGGAAATGCCTTGCGCAGGTCCCAGGCCAGGCCGCAGGCGCGCAGGTTGGGGCCGCTGACCCCCCAGGTCACGGCGTCGTCCCGGCTTATGGCGCCCACGCCCAGGGTCCGTGCCCGAAAAATGGGATTGTGCGTGACCAGGGTCTCGTACTCATCCATTCGCCTGGAAAAGATGGCGGTAAAGGCGTCCACGGCGGTATTCCATCCTTCGGGCAGATCGGCGGCCACCCCGCCGATGCGGAACCAGGAGGGGTGCAGGCGGCCGCCGGTGATCAGCTCGACGATATCCAGGATCATTTCGCGTTCCCGGAAGGTGTAGAATGTCGGTGTCATGGCGCCCACGTCGTGGGCATAGGTGCCCAGCCAGACCAGGTGGTTGCTTAGGCGGAACAGTTCGCTGAGCAGCACGCGGATGCATTGGGCGCGCGACGGCACGTCGACGCCGGTCAGCCGTTCCACGGCCATGACATAGGGCAGGTTGTTGGCCGCCCCGGCCAGATAGTCCACCCGGTCGGTGTAGGGAATGAATTGGTGCCAGGTCTGCCGCTCCCCGATCTTTTCCGCCGCCCGGTGGTGGTAGCCGATCTCGATATCCATGTCGGTGATGGTTTCCCCGTCCAGGCCCAGCACGTAACGGATCAGGCCGTGGGTGCTGACATGGTGAGGGCCTATGTTGACGATCAGGTCCTGCCGGCCGGCGCGGTCTTTGAAAAAGAATCCGCCGTCGCGTGGCTGCAGCCGGCGGGCATCGCTTTGCGTGTAAGGATCCATCTCCGTCGCCCGCCCGGGATGGGACTTGCGCAGCGGGTGGCCCTGCCAATGGTCCGGCATCAGGATCCGCCGCAGGTCCGGGTGCCCGTCGAAGCCGATGCCGAACATATCGTGGACTTCACGCTCGTACCAGGCGGCCGACGGCCAGATGCCGGTGACGCTGGGGGCGGAGGGGGATTCGCCGGCCAGGTTCACGGTCAGGCGCAGCCGGGTGGGCGGTTCAAAGGCCAGCAGGTGGTAAAAAAGGGTGAAATCGTGACCCGGTTCGCGCTGCCGGCGGGCCGATTCATCGACGGCCGTCAGGTCGTCCAGCCTGCGGAATCGGGGTAACGCATCATTCTTCAGATAGGCCAGCACTTCCCGGATGGCCCGGGGGCTGACCGCGAAGGTGGCCATGTCGCTGGTGGGCGACACGGCGCGAACGGCGTCGCCAAAACGCTGGTGCAGCCTGTCGGCAAGCTGCCGGTCCGTTTCGGTGGCCGGGCGCTCGGCCGGGGGCGGGGACCACATGCCGTCGCTGCGGCTGCCGGTAAAATGCGGCGGGGTCACCGACGTGCCCCGAATGGCGGTGCCGGCCATGCCCGGGCCGCGCGGGTCGCGGCTTTTGGAAACGCCGTCCACCAGCACCGGCTGCTGCGTGCCCTGCGTGCCGCCGGCCAGGTGAAAGACCGGGCGGGCCGGTTTTTCCTGGACGATCTTTTCCTGCAGCTTGACCAGGCCAGCCAGGACCGCTTCGGGCCGCGGCGGACACCCGGGAATGTAAAGGTCCACCGGCAGGATCTGATTGACGCCCTGGACCACGCTGTAGGCGTCGTACATGCCGCCGGTGTTGGAACACGAGCCCATGGAGACGACCCACTTGGGTTCGGCCATCTGTTCGTAGAGCCGCAGCACCACCGGGGCGATTTTCTTGAACACGGTGCCGGAAATGATCAGCAGGTCGGCCTGGCGCGGGGAGGGCCGCAGGACCTCGGCACCGAAACGGGCGATGTCATAGCGGGAGGTGAAAACGGTGGCCTCTTCCACAAAGCAGCAGGAAAGGCCGAAAAACATGGGCCACAGGCTGTGCTTGCGGGCCCAGTTGATCACGGCGTCCACAGCGGGAAGGGCCGCGTCCGGTTTCAGTCGCGCTTGGGCCCCCACTCGAGGCCTCCTTTCACCCAGATGTAGGCCAGTCCGGCAATCAGTACGGCGATGAAAAATTGGATCTGGAACCAGCCTGCCCACCCCAGCGGACGGCTGGCCACCGCCCAAGAGAAGATGTAGGCCCCCTCCACGTCGAAAATCAAAAAGAAGATGGCTACCATGAAAAAGGGCACCGGGTAGCGCAGTCGTGCCTGGCCGGTGGGGATGATGCCGCTTTCGTAAACGCGCAGTTTTTCTTCGCCGGGAAGCCGCTGCCCCAGCCAGCGGGAGAGAAAGAGCAATGCGACCGTAAGCGCGATGACGACGGCGGCATAAAGGCTCAGGGTGAACATACCAGGCTGCCAAGGAGATAACAGGGCGTTGGCGTCGATCGGCTGCACGTTTCACCTTTTCTCTTCAAGGGTTGAACGGAAGAGGACCATCAACGGGTGGAGAGCCAACAACTAAGGATGATGCAGGTGCTGTCGAAATCGAATAATAAGTCGGCCGCTCGCGAAATGTCAAGGAAGACCCGGCGCATTGTTTTTTTTTAATCCTGTCGTAGCTTACCCTTGTTCATCCATTTGACCCGTTTTGATCGGAGGATCGACAGCCGACAGGTCCGGCCGGCCTGCACCGATCGGAACCATCGTGGAGCATCGCATGATTGCATCACCTCTCAATCAGCCGGAAGACCTTCACCTGCTAAAGGAGAAGTGCAGGAATCTGGAGAGCCGGTGCGCCCTATACGTCCGTTCCCTGGAGGCGGCCAACGAGAACCTGGCTGCCGAGGTCACCCGGCGCAAAAAGGCGGAAGCGGCGATTCGCAACGCACACGACGAGCTGGAAAAACTGGTTGCCGAGCGAACCAGGGAGATCCGACAGCTGAAAGACCGGCTGCAGGCTGAAAATGTTTTTCTCAAACAGGAGCTTGCCGCGTCCCAGGCCTTCGGCGCCATCATCGGCGACAGCCACCCGATAAAAACCGTCATTTCGCAGATCGAACTGGTGGCCCCCACCGATGCCAACGTCCTGATTCACGGCGAGTCCGGCACCGGCAAGGAACTGGTTGCCCGCGAAATTCACAAGCGCAGCAACCGCAAGGCAAAGCCCCTGATCAAGGTCAACTGCGCGACCATCCCCAAAGAGCTCTATGAAAGTGAATTTTTCGGCCACGTCAAGGGATCCTTTACCGGCGCGGTAAAAGATCGGATCGGTCGATTCGAGGCCGCCGACGGCGGGACCATATTCCTTGACGAGGTGGGTGAGATCCCGTTCGACCTGCAAAGCAAGCTCCTGCGCATTCTGCAGGAAGGCGAATACGAACGCCTCGGAGAGGACAAGACCAGGCAGGTGGACGTGCGGATTATCGCCGCGACCAACAAGGACCTTCAAACGGAAGTATCGGCCAAACGATTCCGTGACGATCTGTTCTATCGGCTGAATGTGTTTCCCATTCAGATTGCCCCCCTGAAGGACCGCAAGGATGATATTCAGCCGTTAGCCACCCACTTTGCCCAAAAGCTGGCCGGAGAGCTGAACGTTCCCTGCCCCCGCTTGACCAAGGCCAATCTGATTGATCTGCAGTCCTACCATTGGCCGGGCAATGTCAGGGAGCTTGAAAATGCCATCGAGCGGGCGATGATTCTCGCCCGGTCCCGGGATCTGAATTTCAGCCTGATCCTCGGGGCGGGGTTCCAGATGGGCGAGAACCTGCCGGCAGTCAGCCTGCCGGATGGCGATGCGCACGGACAGGTGATGACGGAAGCGGAGTTAAAACAAGCCGCACGCCAAAACACGATCAATGCACTGACCCGCTGCCAATGGAAGATCTACGGTAAAGCGGGTGCCGCCCACCTGCTGGGGATCAAGCCGACGACCCTGATCGAACGCATGAAGCGAATGCACATCCGCAAGCCGTCCAGGTAGCCCTACAGACCCATGCGCCGCCTTCCGGCCCGGGCCGACCCACCCGCTTCGCAACAATATTTTGACATATTCAGCCAAAAGGTTGGGGATCTCAAATCGTTGAGGTTTCAGCGCCTGCCGGAATCTTATAGTTATATCGTTAATTCAAATGTTTATTATGATGTCGGCAGTTGGCCCGGTTCTTGTTTAGGCCTGTGTCACCCATGGATGACGGGTCGTCCCTGCTTTGCATTCGGCGGCCTTTCCGATACGGCCGCAAAGAGGCGCGATATGAAAATCGACAACCTGGAACTCAATATCCTCTATTTCATCTGCAATCCGCTCAATGGGCAACTTCAGGACGGCACGGTGGACCAGGCGGGGATTTACGAAGAATTTTCAGACATTCCGGAAAGCAGCCTCAGCTCCGCGATCGACTCAATGGAAACGGACGGGTTGATATCCACCGACCGGCCGGGATCGCGGATCTCGATTACAGAAAACGGGCTGAACCGGCTTCAAGCCTCCATCGCCTGCCAGACGTTTACATTCGACAGTTGCGACTGCGGCGGCGCGATCGGCCGGCCGATGCAGGGGCGATACACCGGAAAGCATCCATAAGGAGGAAAAAACGATGATGAACGCATTTCAATCCAAGGCCAAACGGTGCTGCACGAGAGAGCATGAACGATTGACGCACCGAGTTGTATCCTGTGAGATGGAATCCAACACGCCGGAAGAAAGGCATGCTTGCTATCGCCGGGCAGCAAAAACCAGCGGCCGCCGGGCCAGAACGTGTATCTCCGCCGGGTGAGAACCGGCCGCACCTTCACCGGAGCGCCCGGCCGGCATCGCCGAAGCCGGCACCCTCCCCCGCGGCCTGTCGGCGCGCAGCAGGGCCCCCGCTCATCGGGGCCGCGGGGAAATCTTCGATTTGAAACCTGGCATTCTTTCTGTTATAATCCAAGGCAGGTGGCAACCTATCGTCGACCCGCGACCCGGGCGTGATGATGGCTTGAAAACCGGTTCTCAGCCAGGAGCATGCCATGGCTCATGTCGGCTCCCAATCTGCATACCAACGCTTGACCGAACGCCTCAACCGTTTCCCCCAAGGCGCTCCTCCAACCGAACTGCTCACCAGGATATTGAAGGTTCTTTTCGATCGACGGGAGGCCGAGCTGGTCTCCCTGCTGCCCATCAGGCCGTTCACAGCGAGGCGGGCCGCCGCCGTCTGGCGCATGTCCGAGCGGCAGGCGCGCCGGATCCTGGACCAGCTGGCCGGCAAGGCCCTGCTGGTGGATTTTTATGTGGATGGCGACATGCATTACGTGCTGCCGCCCCCCATGGCCGGGTTTTTCGAATTCTCCATGATGCGCATCCGGGAGGACATCGATCAAAAGCTGCTGGCAGAGCTGTTTTATCAGTACCTCAACGTCGAGGAGGACTTTGTCAGGGCGTTGTTCACCGAAGGGCAGACCCAGCTCGGGCGGGCCTTCGTCCACGAGCCGGCCCTGTCCGCGGCCAATGCCCTGCACGTGCTGGATTACGAGCGGGCCAGCGAGGTGGTCAGGCGGGCCACCCACCGGGGCATCAGCATGTGCTACTGCCGGCACAAGATGGCTCACATGGACAGGGCCTGCGCCGCACCCATGGACATTTGCATGACCTTCAACACTTCGGCCGAATCGCTGATCCGTCATGGACACGCGCGGGCGGTGGGCGTTTCAGAAGGCCTGGATCTGCTGGCTAAGGCCCGTGAGCACAACCTGGTCCAGTTCGGCGAGAACGTAAGGCAGGGCGTCAATTTCATCTGCAACTGCTGCGGCTGCTGCTGCGAAGCGATGATCGCCGCACGCCGGTTTGCCGTGAAGCATCCGATCCACACCACCAACTTCCTTCCCCGGGTGGATGAGACAACCTGCAACGGCTGCGGTGGGTGCATGAAGCTGTGCCCGGTGGAGGCCATGACGCTGGAATCGGCCGGCGACCCCGGACATCCCAAAAGAAAGGTGGCCCGGGTAGACCACGACCGCTGCCTGGGCTGCGGGGTGTGCGTCAGGGCCTGCACCAAGACCGGCAGCCTTTCCCTCGTGCATCGGCCGCAGCGGGTGCTCACCCCGCTCAACGCCGCCCACCGGGCGGTGGTGATGGCCGTCGAGCGCGGCAAACTGCAGCACCTGATTTTCGACAACCAGATTCTGTGGCATCACCGGGCCCTGGCTGCCGTGCTGGGTGTGATCCTGCGCCTGCCGCCGGTGGCCAGGGCCATGGCCACCGACCAGGTCAAATCCCGCTACCTGGAGGCGTTGGCGCTGCGGTATTCGTGAACGTGGCGGCGCGTTGTTTTTATTTCAGGCTGAAGACGACCCGTCCGCTGCCCGCCCCTTCCGGTGACGGTGCCTGGGTTCGCGCAGCGGGTTCCACGATAAAAAGGCGTTCACGCGCCACCTGACCGTTTTCCAGCAGGTACGTCTTGGCATTGAACGCACGGGCGTTGGACAGCTTGCGGTAATCGTTTTCCGTGACCTCGGTGTGCGTCCGCAGGAGCTTTTCCATGGTTTCAGCCGTCAGTTCGACGGGTTTTCCGCTGGCGTCGGCCGGCACGGCGATGCCGGAGGCGGCAAAAACCGCGTTCAGCAGGGCCGGTCTTTCCACGTCGCCGATGACAATCGCGTCCAGCGGCACGGCGCTCTTGCCGGCTTTCATCATCTGCCGGAGCTTTTCCCCTTTGAGCCGGTTTTCCAGCAGCACGGCGCGCAGGGCATCGCCGTCCGCTTCCGGTGTCGCCGCCCCCTGAATGTCCAGGTTCAATCCCGGCCTTTCGAAAAGGATGCGGGCCAGCTTGTCCATCTTCTGTCTATTCTCCTCGCCGATTTCGCTGGTACCGGCATCGAAATCCAGGTAGCTCAACTCCTCACCGCCACCGGCCAGGGCCCCCAGGGCGGCAAAGGGCGAGGAGACGATCTTGACGATGAGGTTCTTCAGAACAGTCAGGACCACCCGGCCGATCTTGAATTCCGGATCGTCCAGGCTGCCGCTCACCGGCAGGTCCAGCGCGATGTTTCCCTCACGGTCCTTCAACAGGGCGATGGCCAGCTTGATGGGCAGGCTCACCGCGTCAGGGCTCTCCACCGGGTTCCCCAGGGTGAGCTGGTTGATGGCGATGCTGTTCGTCGCATCCAGCTTGCGGTCTTCCATGAGATAGGCCACGTTGAAGGTCAATTTCCCTTTCTCCAGGATGTACCCGATGTATTTGCCGGAATAGGGCGAAAAGGGGCTCAGCTCAATGTCGGAGATGTTCAGGTTCAGATCCACATACGGGGATTCGATGAGCGGGTTGACCTGGCCGGTGATCTTCACCGGGGCGTGATTGGACCACATGCCCTCCAGGAGCACATCGGCCCGTGTCTCTGCAATGGACGCCAGGCCGGAGACGCGGCCACCCAGGTCGTGGAATTTGGCGTTGAAGTTGGGTTTGATGAACCGGTCGGAAAAATCTACATCCCCGCCGCTCAAGGTGACCCGGGCGATGCGAACAGGCGGCCGCTCCGTCATGGGCGCCGGCCGCGGGGTCGGTTTCGGGCTTTGCGCCGAGACGTCGGTTTGCCCGGTTGCAGGCGTCGATGCGGCTTCCGGGTCGGTGAACATGGTCACCAGGTTGATGCTGCCGTCCGAATCGACGATCACCCGGGCGAAAAAATCGGCAAGGGAGACCTGGTCGATGGAAATCCGGGCAGGGTTCACGCCGACCACGAGATTCTCCAGGAGCAGGGCATCCCATTTGAGAAAATCATTGGCGTTCTTGCGGTCGATGGAGGCAAAACGGGTGAGCCCGGCCTTGCCCCTATAGGTGACCGCCGGTGACGCCTCCTTTTCCCGGGTGATTGCCAGGCGGCCTTGCGTATTGAACAAACCCTGGGTAACGATCAGTCCCGCCCGTTCGGACAGGTAGGGCTGCAAGGGCCGCACGTCCATTTTTTCCACCGCGATGGCGATGTCCAGGGTCATGGGGGAGATGGTGACGTCCCCGCCGGCCTGAACCGTTCCCCCCTGCTCCCAGCGCAGGGAAAGGTCTGCCTTGCCCCTCGATCCGGGAGCCGTGGAGAGGCCTGAAGCGGACAGGGTGAGCTGGTCCAACCGGAATTTTACCGGTTCTTCCGGCACCCGGTCTTCCACGTCCACGGTGACATCGGATAAGGTGACTGCCTTGAGATTGACGATAAAAGGTTGAACCGACGATTCGTTTTGCAGCGCCTTGTTCCCATCAGGCACCCCGGCACCTGCCGTCACCGGGTTATTGGCATCAGCGGCGGGAACAACGGCCTTGACCAGGTTCAGCGACCCATCCTTCTCCCGGCGGCAGGCGATCGTCGACCCGGACAGCACGAGACTGCCCAGGGTCGCCTCGCGCCGGGCCAGATCCGCCGTGGTGCCGTCCAGGCGCAGCCGGTCGAGCGATATCAGGGGGTCGTCGTCATCCTCGTCGACCACCTTGAGTTGATCCACATCGAGATGGACGTTGGCCAGGTTGAGCAGGGGGGTATCGTCTTCCCTGCGAAAGCGATAACTGCCGCCGAAGGAAACGTTGCCTTCAACGGTTTTGAATTCGAATCGATCCTTGTAGTAGGGCAGGTACCGCGAAACCTTGACATCCGAGACGTCGATCTCTCCCGACACTTGGAGCGGGGCGAGAGCAGCGGTGCCGGACATGCTGGCGGATTCGTCGGCCTCCGTCCGCATGGCGAGCCGGTAGGCGGCGGTGCGGTCGCTGTTGAGACCGAAGTTGTCCACCTCGAGGTTCAGGTCGGTGAGGGTTGTGGAAAACGGGGTGCTGTTGGAATGGTCGGTGAAGTGGACGATGCCGGCTTTCAGGTTCAACCGATCGATGGTGACCACCGGCTCAAACCGGCCGGTCGTATCCCTGGCCGCCGCCTCCCGGCCCTCGTCGTAGGCCCTCACTGCCAGAAATGGCAGGTACAGGTTTCCCGTGGGCAGCCGTTTCAGAAAGATCTCGGGGCCGGAGAGATCCACCTGGCCCAGGCGAATCTGCCCGGTCAGCAGCCGTGAAGGCAACAGGTCGAATTTAAGGTCCCTGTGGTTCACGAAAGGGTCGCCGTTGCCGTCCGCCAGCTGGACGTCCTGGAGAGAAAGCAGGCCGGCCGCCTCAAGATCCGGCTGGTTGTCTTCCATCACGCGGAAGCTGATTTCAGCTTCCGTTTCCACCTGCATCGCGCGCACCATCAGGTTGGCGGGCATCGGCACGTAGGGCAGGTAGTGGGGTACCTGAAAGGATTTGAGATCGATTTGCGCCCGGGTTTCCCGTTGGGGAGCAAACGGCCGCGTCTTGCCGTCCAGCGATAGAGCGGCCCCGTTGATCCGGGCGGACAGGTTGAACCGGGTGTAGACATCGGCGTCGGCCGGGCGGGAGGAGAGGTCCGAGACGTTCAGGTTCAGATCCTCTATGCGGTGGGTGACGCTGACCACCCGGTCGTCCATGACGATCCGACCGCCGGCGACGTGTGTGTCGTATACGGCCAGGGCGAATCCACCGCCGCCGGCCGTTGATTCTGACTGACGTGCGTTGTCCCCGCCGATATCTGAAAAATTGAATGTGGCCTCGCCGGTGCGCACCAGCGAGAGGTCCGGATTGACCACCCGCACGGATCTGAGCACCAGGGCCCGCTTGAACAGGGACGACGCCTGCAGGTTGACGGTGGCTTCATCCACTTTTAAAAAGGGGGCCCCGTCGGGTTCCCGGACATGGAGATTCCTAAGGGTGGCGGACAGGGTGATCGGGTTGATGCGCACCTGGCCAACCGTCAGCTGCCGGTTGATCGCCTCGCCGACTTGTTTTTCCAGAAGGCTGCGAACCAAAAAAGGGGCGCCGATAAACCCGAAAAGGACGTAAACCAGAAGGATCGCAATCAGGGCGATCGCACTATTTTTTTGCCGCGGGGTCAGGTCAGCTGTTTTTATCATTTTAATGGATCCGTCCATAGAGGGACGGGAGGGCCGGCCAAGATTTAATTTTTTACAACGCGCCGGCAATCACCTCGAGCGCCTTATCGACCAGTGCCCGGTCCGCCTGGGCGCCCATGTGGCCCACGCGGAATATCTTTTCAGCCAGGGGCCCGTAGCTGCCGGCCACCACTAATCCCTGCTCCCGCAGACGGCGATCCCAGGCATTCCAGGTGTAGCCCTCGGGGATCACGGCCGCCGTGACCGTGGGGGAGGGGATGGCGCCGGGAGCCGGAAACAGGTCGATCCCCATCTCGACCAGCCGCCGGCGGCACAAGCGGGCGGCTGAATCGTGACGGTTGAAGCTGTTTTCGAGACCTTCATCCAGCAGCAGCCCGGCGGCCGTAAAAAGGGCGGCCACGCCCTGCCAGTTGGGTGTGTAGGGGAAAAAGCGGTTTTCGACGGCATGTTGAAACGGTTTCAGCGCATCATAGCCCACATAGCCCACGGCATCGATAATCTCCCACGCCTTCGGACTCACCGACAGGAAAGACATGTCGGGCGGTGCGGAAAGGCATTTCTGGGATCCCCCCAGGCACAAATCGATATTCCAGTCGTCGGCCAGGACCGGGACACCCCCGGCTCCGGCTACCGTATCTACGTAAAACAGGGGAACCCGGTAGGCGTGTTTCAGCCTGCCCAGCTCTTCCAGGGGGTTGAGGGTGCCTGACGGCGTCTCGCAGTGGACGGCCGTGATCATACGGGGTTTGAATTCGGCGATGGCGGCCTCGATGCGGGCCATGTCGTTGATGGTTTCGTCATAGCTGAAACCCACGATTTTTACATCGGCACCGATGGACTGGGCCATTTCGCCGATACCGTAGCCGAACACGCCGGTGGCCACCGCCAGCACCCGGTCACCAGGCACCAGGCAGCTTTTCAGCGCGCTCCACAGGGCCAGCATCCCCTCGCCGGACTGGATCACGATATCGTCCCGGGTGCCGAAAATCGCTTTCAGCCGCCGTTGTGTGCGCGTGTAGAGTTCGACAAAATCCATTTCCAGATCCCCGGAGCCATAGGGTTCCAGGTAGACCCGGCGGATGGTTTCAGGCACCACCACCGGACCGGGGACCATGGGGATGGGATAGGTTTTCATGACGGTCGCTCCTTGGGTAAATGGTTCCGGCTACACCTGGATGCTGCGAATCTGCATCAGCAGCGGTTGAATGCGTTCCCGGTGCTCCGGCGGTATCATGAGAATGAAGACGGGTTGATTGGCGACCAGACCCTCCGGTGCTGCGCCGAGCCGGCCGGCAGCGTAGTTCTGACGATTTTCATCGGATTCCAGAAACTGCATCACATCGGCAAAATTACCCGTGTACCCCTTGGCGTCGATATGCTCGACGTGTTGCAGAAACACGTCATTGACCGTCAGGATAAACGGGTCCATGTCGGCAAATCCCGTTTCGCCGCAATTTCTGGCGGACACCATGCAGCGGCAGCCAAAAGGGCGCACCGGATAGAGGGGACAGGCGCTGTCGGCCAATACTGGGCAGGGGCCGGCCTCGGGATTCAGGTGTTCCTCGGGCGGATCGCCGTCCCGTGCGCAGATATCGGCCAGGCGATTGAGTGATACCCCGGGCATATATCGGCCGGGAAGGGCCAGCCGGGCAATGGTGTCCAGGTGGTGCATGTCATCGGTTTTTTCCAGATGGGCGTGTATCCGGTAGCCTTCCAGGGTGGTCATGGTGACGTTGGCTGTACAACAGTGATCGCAGTATTTTCCGCATGCCAGGTCAAATTCTCCCACAACCTGGTCGTAGATGTCGACCATTCGTTCCAGTATGGTCAGCTTGGCGTTCAGATCCATAAAAAAGACTTTCCATGAGTTAACGGTGCAGGTTATTCCAGTTTCCCTTATACGCCAATCCATGGCATTTTTCCAGCGCATCCCGTCAGGGCTAAGATCTTGACAACAGTTGGTCGGGTCGGTAGACCTGTGTCACGAGATCCACGCCTGCCGGCCGGAAAGCCTGTTCTCCGCCGGGTATGGGGAAAACGGTCCGGATCGGCTTTTTTCAGACACGAATGGAGGATTGCATGACCAGCAAGGTCTATTTCACCGACATGCGGGCCACGATCAAAGAAAATTTTCTCGCTAAAATAGGACGGCTTTTAGACACTGCCGGCATAACGGCGGTTCTCGACGAGCGGGATCTGACGGCGGTGAAAGTTCATTTCGGAGAGCTGGGCAATGCGGCGTTCATCCGTCCGGTGTACATCCGGAAAGTGGTGGAAACGATCAAGCAGGCCGGTGCGGTGCCTTTTCTTACCGATGCCAATACCCTGTATGCCGGTACCCGGAGCGACGCCCCCCATCACCTGGCCACTGCCATCGCCAACGGCTTCGCCTATGCCGTGGTCGGCGCGCCGCTGATTATTGCCGATGGGCTGCGAGGCAAGAATGAAACCGCAGTGTCGATCAATCAGAAGCGCTTCGCATCGGTTTACATCGGTACGGATATTGTGGAAGCCGATGCCCTGGTCTCCGTGGCTCACTTCAAAGGCCACGAACTGTCCGGTTTCGGCGGCACCATAAAGAATGTGGGCATGGGCTGCGCGTCCCGCAAAGGCAAGCTGGCCCAGCACTCCGGTTTGTCTCCCAAAATATCGGGCGAGCCGTGCATCGGCTGCGGCGAGTGCCGGGAACATTGCTCCCAGCATGCGATCTCGATGGCGGACGATAAGGCACAGATCGACGCCGAGGCCTGCATCGGCTGCGGTGAGTGTATCCTCATCTGCCCCAACGAAGCCATCACGGTGCAGTGGAGCCGGTCCATCCCGGTCTTTCTGGAAAACATGGTGGAGTATACCCTGGGGGTACTCAAGGGAAAGGCGAACAAATCCCTTTTCATCAATTTTATCACCGATGTATCCCCGGCATGCGACTGCTATCCGGCCAACGATGCCCCCATCGTGAAAAATATCGGCGTCGTGGCATCCACCGATCCGGTGGCCATCGACCAGGCCTCGGTGGACCTGGTGAACGCGGAGCCGGGCCTGGCCGGCACCCGGCTCTCCACGAACACCGCGCCCGGTGAAGACAAGTTCAAAGGGATCTATCCCAAGGTGGACTGGGAGATTCAGCTGGACTACGCTGAGCGGCTGGGCCTGGGCACGCGGGCCTATGAGCTGGTGAGACTGTAAAAGGACGAGCATGCTGAGAACCGCGGTTCATATGGCGCTGCACGTCCTGGCGCCGGCCGCCGTTGCCCGCCTTGCATTTCCCGATCGCTGGAAACGGGCCTGGGTTGTAATGGTCGCCACTATGGCCGTCGACCTGGACCACCTGCTGGCCAATCCCGTCTTCGATCCCAACCGCTGCAGTATCGGCTTTCATTCCCTGCACACCTGGCCTGCCATGGCGGCGCTCCTGCTGCTGGCGGTTCTCCCCAAAACCCGTCTGGTGGGCCTGGGGCTGGCGGTTCACATGCTGCTGGACGGACTGGATTGTCTGTGGATGGGATGGGCTGGAGGCGGGTAAAGCAGAACCATGGACCCAGCGGCAGACGTGCCTCGCTTTTCAATCTTCCCTGGTCCTGTTTTTTACCAGATTTTGATGCTGCGGCCCCTCAACTCCAGGAGTTCATCTGTGGTACGTCTGAGTCGGTCGGCTAAAACTCCTGAAAAAACACGATAAATAACATATCCAAAGGCCAGCTTATCGGTGCCGGTCAGCTGTTCGATGTAGTAGATGTCCGTGGCCAGGCAGACCGTTTCACCGAAGGCGACCGCCGCTGCGCTGCGGGGCGCACACTCGATAGCGCCCATTTCGCCGAAGACATCGCCCCTGCGCTGAAGCTGTGCCACCGGCTTGTTGTCCTTCATCAGCCGGACTTTTCCATAGACTAGAAAGTAGAGCCAGGTATCGGAACTGCCCTGTTCGAAAATGATTTCTCCCGCACCGTATTTCCTGATTTTGCTCATGGACATCAGGTGATGGAGTTCATCGTCCTGAAATGGTTCGAAAATTTCAAACTTCTTGATGTCGTTCAGGACTCTCTGGTTTCCTTTTAAGAAATCGGTTTCCTGCATGATATCCCTCGCTGGCCCGCTCTTGTTCCATGAAATGAGTGACGTCGTGCCCGTTTAACCACAGGTCACCATTTTCCAATCTTAGTACAAATACGCCGGAAGGCAACTCGTTTTTTTACAGGCGCTGCGGATTGTCGGACCGCTGTTCAACCCTTGCGAACCAGGCTTTGATGACGGCGTTGGTCAGGGTGGCCAGCGGAATGGCGAAAAACAGCCCCCAGAGCCCCCACAACCCGCCAAACAGGAGCACTGCCACGACAATGGCCACCGGGTGAAGGTTCACCACGCCGGACAGCAGCAGCGGCGCCAGCAGATTGCCATCCAGGATCTGGATCACCGCATAGGCAACCATGGCCGAGGCAAATTCGCTGCTCCATCCCCACTGGATGAAGGCGGCCAGCGCCATGACAAACCCCATGACCGTCACGCCGATATAAGGAATGATCACGGACAGGCCCACGAACAGTGAGATCAGCAGCGAGAACTGCAGTCCCAATGCCTTGAACACCGCATAACTGACACCCCAGATGATCAGCAGCTCCCAGCCTTTGCCACGGATGTAATTGGTGACCTGGATGTTGGCCTCCTGCCACACGGATTCGGTGAGATCCATGTTGTCGGGCAGAAAGCGCCGGCCCCAGCCCAGGATCATCGGTTTGTCCTTGAGCAGAAAAAAGACCATGAAGGGCACCAGCACCAGATATACCACCAGGTGGAGGAGCCCCACGACCGAGGCCAGGGACAGGGTCAGGACCCGTTTACCCAGCGTGGAGATGCTGGTGTTGAGAAATTCGATGACCTGTTTGACCTGGTTCTCGGAGATAAGCTCCGGATAGCTGGTGGGCAGCTGAAGCAGCCGGTATTGAACCGTGGCCAGCATGCCGGGCAGCTGCTGAACCAGCTGGCTGACCTGTTTGACGGTCAGGGGGATCAGCCACAGGGTCATTACGACCATGCCAACCATGAAGACCGTAAAGACGATGGATACGGCAGCCAGGCGCGGCAGGCGGGAACGATGCAGCAGGCCGACCATGCCATCGAGCAGGTAGGCGATAATGATGCTGATAAAGACAGGCGCCAGGAGGCTGCCCAGAAAATAGACCAGGCCCGCTCCCAGCAGCAGCATGACGCCGAGAATCACCCGCTGGGGGTCGGAAAAATGTCGGTCCTTCCACGTTTTGAACAGATCAAACATGGGTCGGTTCCCCTGTTCCTTGCAAAGAAAAATCGGCTGGTGCCTTCCACCTTGCCGTCACCGCGCTAAAATCGGTATTCATACACCAGGCCCAGGGTATCCATGCCCTCGTTAGGTGAAGCCAGGCCTGCATTGGACATGTGGGCGAAGGCAAGGATAATCCGATGATGACGGTCGACGGTATAGCCGATCTCGATGGGGATCCTGAACAGCGACCGTGATCCCAGCGACTTCCGGTCGTCCGAATCCGTGTCCCGCTCGCCGTCGTGCAGGGCCAGGCCCAGGCCCGTTGAAAAAAAGAATGCCGAATCCGGTTCCCACTGGAGCAGAAAGCCCCCGTAAACGTTGCTGGTGTCGCCCCGTGTGTTAAGGCTGGCCCCGGCGTTGGGATACGCCGTGGCGGCAAACAGGTGGAACAGCGTTTGGTTTAAGACCACCTCCGCGCTAAGGTCCGGTCCTTTTTCCTTGGACTTCCCGCTCCACAGTCCGTCGACATCGTGGGCAGCCAATCCGACACGGAATGCCCTGATCGGACCGACCGGCGGGGATGAATCAAAGGCATATCCGCCAGCGGCCGTCATGGAAAAAATGACCCAGGTCCAGGTCACTGAGCACAGCAGGCGGTTTCGAATGCGGCTGCATCCATGAATCGCATTCGAAAATATCATCCGGCGGCATCCGGAGGCAGCTCACAGGTATCCCCCCCCACCGGTTTTTTCGCTTCGACAAAATGGGCGGCGGCCAGGGCTGCCGTACAGCCGTCTGCCGCCGAGAGGACGATCTGGCGGGCGAACTTTTCCCGCAGGTCGCCGATTACATATATGCCAGGGCTGTTGGTTTCACACTTCTCGTCGGTGATCACCATGCCATCGGCATTCATGCGGGTGCCGGCGGGAACCAGTTCGTTGTTGGGGTTGAAACCGATGAAGATGAACACCCCGTCCACATCCAGTTCGCGGGTGTCCGCCGTCATGGTATCCTTCAGGCCCACGCGCTCTACGCCATCGCTGCCGGCCCTGATATCCGTAACCACGGTGTTCCAAAGCATCTCGATGTTGCAGTCGTCAAAAATCCGCTGCTGGAGGATCTTGCTGGCCCGCAGTTCGTCCCGGCGATGGGCGATGTAGACTTTTTTGCACAGCTTGGCCAGATATAGGGCCTCTTCCGCGGCACTGTCGCCGCCGCCGACCACCACCACCGTTTTGCCCCTGAAAAAGAATCCGTCGCAGGTGGCGCAGTAGGAAACGCCCTTGCCATAGAATTCCCGCTCTCCGGGTACATCGAGCTTTTTGGGGCTTCCCCCGGTGGCCAGGATCACCGCGTGGGCTTTCAGCGTTTCGCCATTGGCCAGCTTCACCGTATGGTGGTCCAACCCCGGGTCCAGTACCGTCACCTCCTGGGAAATCATTTCCAGATCATAGGACTGGGCGTGCTGGGTGAATTTCATGGAGAGCTCGGCACCGCTGATGTGGGTAAAGCCCGGGTAATTCTCGACTTCGTCGCTCATGGTCACCTGGCCGCCGGTGATCCCCTTTTCGACCAGAACGGTCTTCATCGCGGCGCGCATGGCATAGATGGCGGCGGATAATCCGCCCGGGCCGCCGCCGATGATGATCAGGTCATAAAAATCGTTCTTGGCCATGGTCAACCTCCCTTTTTCTGTTGGGACAGGGCTTTTTTGAGCTGGTCTCCCAGCGAACCCATGGTGTCGGTATCAGCCGTCCCTCCGGCAAATTCCTGCCATCCCTGGTCGTCGGCCGCATCCCCGGTGCCCAGGGAGATTTTCCGTTCCCTGGCATTGACCCCATCGATGGAAACGGTGATGGCGGCCCCGGGCTTGAGGGCGTCGATCTGGGACGCTTTTTCGGAGGCGGCTATCTTGGACTTGGGGAGCAGACCGGTGATGCCGGGCGCCAGGTTGACAAAGATACCGAAGCTTTCCTTCTTTTCCACACGCCCTTGTACCATTCTGCCGGGCTTGAATTTTTCTTCGATGTCGGCCCATGGATCGCCTTCGGCGTCCTTGATGCTCAGGGAGATTCGCTTGCGGTCAAGGTCGAACTCCTTGACCATGACCATGATGTCGTCGCCGGGGGCGACCACTTCTTCCGGGCGCATCACCCGGCGCGTATAACTCATCTCGCTGATGTGGACCAGTCCCTCGATGCCGGGGAAAAGCTCGATGAACGCACCGAAGTTGGCACATCGGGTCACCTTACCCATCAATTTGTCTCCCACGCGCACGCGGTTCGGGACATCGGCCCACGGATCGCCCATGGCCTGCTTGACTGAAAGAGAGATTTTTTTGGTTCCCGGCTTGTCACCGTCCTTGATGCCCAACAGTTTCACCTGGAGTCGATCCCCCACCTTGACGGCCTGTTCGGGGGTGTCCAGCCGGGACCAGCTCAGTTCGCTGATATGCACCAGCCCCTCCACGCCGGGTGCCAGGGACACAAAGGCGCCGAAGGGCATGATGCGGACCACCGTCCCTTCGAAGACCGCCTCCTCGTCCAACTGCGCCATGAACGCCTCGCGGCTGGCTTCCATCTCCTTTTGAAGAATGTCCCGGCGAGAGATGACAATGTTGCGCCCCCGTTCTTCGAACCGTTTGATCATGAAGGGAAATGTCTGTCCCACGTACACTTCCGGATCTTCCACATAGGTCAGGTCCATCTGGCTGATGGGACAGAAGGCGCGCTGCTTGATTACCTCCACCTGGAAGCCGCCCTTGATGACGGCCACTACCTTGCCCTCCACGGGGATGCGCTGTTCCCAGGCCTCCCTGAGCATGGTCGCACCACCGATGCCGGAGATGGCCCGGGACAAGCGGATTTCGCTTTCGTCGGCGGCGACCACGTAGAGATCCAGCTCGTCTCCTTCCGCCAGCGACAGCCGGCCATCCTCGTCGAGCAGTTCGGACTTTTCAACCACCCCGTCCGCCTTGGTTCCCGTGTCCACGAACACGCTGCTGGCGCCGATGGAGATGATCCGTCCCCGGATTCTGTCGCCCACCCGGATATTGTCCTTCATGCCGCTGCTGTAGGATTCAAACAGATCGGCAAAGCTCTCTTCTTCAGGTGTTTCGTTTTCAAACTCGTCGTTCATGGTTGTTCTCCCGGTCGATTAAAAGGTGCGGCAACTTCACCAGAAAACGATGGCTTTTGCAAGCCTATTGTCTGTTTCAGGGCAATTGAACCTGCCCCGTCGAAAGCGGCGGGGAATGCCCCCGCTATCACAGTTCATGGATCCCGGGCCGGGGCCGGTTCGCCCGCTGGGAAAAGCCGCTGCCGGACTTGACAACCGCATGGAGATGGATAAGCTTAACCCAACTCACAAGGAGGACATGCCATGGCTATTATCAAGTGGGATCCGCTGGGAAACATCGCCACCTTGCAGGACCGCATCAACAAGCTCTTCGACGATTCGTTTCCCCATCAGGCGCATGATGACAAAGAGGTTCCCCTGTGTGCCTGGACGCCCAGTGTGGATATTTATGAAACCGACCAGGGAGTCGTCATCGCCGCCGATCTGCCCGGCGTAAACAAGGAAGATGTCGTCGTGGAAGTCAAGGACAACATGATGACCATCAGCGGCGAGCGATCCGGCGACACTGAACGCAGGGCGACCAACTATTATCGCCGGGAGCGCATCTGCGGCAACTTTCACCGCTCCTTCACCCTTCATGCCATGGTCCTGCCGGAGCAGATCAAGGCCAAATTCAAGAACGGCGTGCTGACGGTGGAGATCCCCAAACCCGCGGAGGAGACGCCCAGGCAGATTTCCGTGGACATCGAATGATCGCGAAGGCTGTGGCGTATGGGTCAGTTGCTGCTGAGATGTTTGTCGTAATTGGAAATGTGGTAGAACAGCATATCCCGCAAGGTGCCCAAGAAACCATCTTTATCCAGCTCGGCCCGGTCCACCTGCTTCTCGATGTGGGCGAGCCGGGCTCTTAGCTGCACGTGCTCCCGGAGATGGTCGGGGGTCATGTTCAGGCGCGCTTGCCTGCAAATCTTTTCCTCGCTGTCCAGATGGCTGGCGAAGGCCGAAATCAAGAGCCGGGCCGTGGCCGCCCATTCGCCTTCGTTGTTCCTGCATAGATCGATCATGCAGTCGATATTGGCATGTTCACTGTCGATTTTCACATTGCCGGTAGAAAAGTAGGAATAATACATCGGCGGCTCAGCTATGAAAGACGATGGTGTGGTTGTATGGAAACAGTTAAACGTAGCAGGCGCCATCACCGATCGTCAATTCGTATTTTTTCTCACTGCCAGCCGAAACCGACCATGTGCCACCAATTAGGATGCATCTAGTGACGTTTTCGATGATCCTGAGAACCGTTGTCAAAACCGAAAAAGCTCCCCTTTGGCGTTCATATCCTGCAGCAATTCCGCAATGGTCCGGGCCCCGTCACCGACACGATCCACACATCTTTGGTGATCGCTGGACAGCCTGTAGGTCATCGCCGCCTCGAGGTCCGTAAAATCCACCCCGGTCATCTCGAGACAAGCGTGGCCCCCGATCCGTCCGGTCAGGGTTTTCACCATGCGCTGGGCAGGCAGGATGATCGGCATCATCCCGTCAAGGCCGGATTCAAGCGCGTCCCTTCCCGCGAGCAACCCAAGAACCATCAGTCCGGCCGTGTGCACGCCGCAGGTCAGCGAACTCATCATGCCGCCATGCATGGCGCCGCCGGCGCGAAGCACCATGCGGTCTTCCATGCCCAGTTCCTCCATGAAGGCCCACAGGATGCTCTGGGTGCAGCTGTCGTATTGTTTCAGGTAGGTCATGGCCCGGGACTTCATCTTTTCCGGCCACAGGGTATCATCGGGCACGACGAATCGCTGTGTTTCCATGCTTGTTTGTGCAGAAGCTGCTTTCATCGCCTTCTCCTTTAAAAAAAATTGTCATGATCTTCGGTACCGACCTAACTTGTACCGCCGTCAGCGGGCACCATTCTTGGTGGGCTTTACCGCCTCGATAAATGCGGACACCACATAATCCTGGGCATTTTTTCCGGGCACCCACTGCTCGATCAGTTCGCGGCTCGAATCCACCGGTGTGATCTCGATCTTTTCGAACCCCGTCGCTTCCAGGATCTGTCGGATATCCGCCACCAGCGCTGCGCCACCGATGCAGGCACAGTGCAGTTGATCGTCTGCGAGCATCGACGCCGGCAGGGGGCGAACCGCCACCACATCCGAGACGGCTAACCGTCCGCCGGGCTTGAGCACGCGGTAGGCCTCACGGAACACCGCCTCCTTTTCAGGTGAAAGATTGATCACGCAGTTGGACATGATTACGTCCACCGTGCTGTCGGCGACCGGGAGGCGCTCAATTTCACCGGCCCGAAACGACACGTTGCCGATGCCGGCTTTGGTTGCGTTGCGCCTGGCTTTGCGGATCATGCCGTCGGTCATGTCCACACCGATGACACGGCCGGCCTCACCCACGGATCTTGCCGCCAAAAAACAGTCGAATCCGGCCCCGCTGCCCAGGTCCAGCACCGTCTCACCGGGCTTGAGCCTGGCGATGGCCTGCGGGTTTCCGCATCCCAACCCCATTGTGGCGGCATCGTGGATCGATTCAATCTGGGCATCTGAATATCCGATCCGGTGGGCAGCAGTTTCCGCACCGCAACCGCAAGGGGGCTTTGCGCCCGCGTTACAGCAGCTGCCGAATGCACTGGCAATTTTTGCATAGTTTTTCCGGACGAGTTGACGGATGGCGTCCGGTTCGGCTTTGGTGGTTTCCATGATTGACTCCTTTTCTATTTGTTTTTATTGTTTGACAACTTTCGAACAAAATGGCTAAATTTTTTTAGCGCGTAAAAAAAACCCTGAGTTGCTCGATGACTTCCGGGTCCACCCAGCAGGCAATGTTTTGCCCCCTGCGCTCCGTCCTGATGATGCCCACCCGCCGAAGCTCCTTGATGTGGTGGGACACCGTGGGTTTGCCCACATCCAACTCCTTTCCCAGGTCCCCGATGAACATGGTGTCCACATCGGCGTTCCTGTCATAGATGCCCACCGTGCCCGGGCGGCAACAGGTGGTCAGCAACAGAAAAATCTTCAGTCGGTTCGGATTGGACAGCGCTTTGAAAATCTCTGCCAGCTGGTCGATCGGTATGGGTTTATTGTTTGACATATATCGAACTATAGAACTTTATGACGATTTGTCAACCCTTTTTTGATGCCATCTTCAAAAACCGTCAATCGTGATTATGTTCGTTGAACAGTCCAACGCCCGATTCCATGGAAAACGGTCGATGTTGGGATCTTGAACCAAAGGAGCATGGCCATGAAAGATAGAAATATACTACCCAACGAAAAAGAGTGTATCAGCCAGTGCATCATCCGGTTCTGGTCCGGTTCGGATCGAAAGGTCGAGAACCGGGACAAGAACTACGAACGGTGCCTGACCAACTGCAATGTCTGCGGTTCGTCCTGACCGGACGCCGCATCAACACCAACGACCTGCCTTTCGCCGGGATGAGGGTTCATCGCGGTGACCGGCGGGAAAAGACATGACCATCCCCCACTGGTGCAATCCAATGCCAGTGGGGGTTTCTTTTTTCCCGGGTGACCCGGTTATCGGCCGGAAGGCGCCGTCAGTTTGCCGGCCAGCCATGTGCCGGCAACGGCCATGGATTTCAGGGTCAGATACGTCTCGGCGGATTTGCGGAACAAAAGGGCGCACTGGGCCGGGAAATCGCTGTCGCGGTCGTTGAAGCTGAGTCGGATCGGCACCCGGGGAAGCGCGGCCAGTTCCACGCAACAGTCAAAACCCGGTTCGCTGTCGATCGCCCTGCCGCCCAATCCCGCGCAGGCTGCCTGAAGCGCATGGAGCGCCCCGGCGAAGCGGCTTTCGATCAGCCTGTTGGTATTGCCGGTGAAGTGGCCCATGAGCGGACCGGCCCCGGCAAACTCGCGAAAAGTGATCCACGCGTCCGTTGCCGGCGGTGCGATCGTGGCCCGCAGGACGTAGTCCAGGAGCAGGCTGCCCACCGCCGGTGTCGGGGGATTGCCGAGCGCGTCGATGATACCGTCGGCCGACACCCGGTGAACGTCTCCGAAAAAAGGTATTATCAGGGCATTGCCGGACAGACAGGCGCCCAGGGTATCCGCCCGGGCCGACAGATCGTTCCCGGCCAGGCGGTCGATATCCCGCGCCATGGTCGCCTCAAAATGGAACCGGCAGGGTTCAGGCACCGTTCGATTCCGATGAAAAGGGGCATCCGCTGCAACCCGGATCGGTTTCGCGGGCCCGTTGTGCGTGCAGCTGCTGCCTGAGGATTTCGTATTCATCCTCCAGGGCCAGCAGGTCGATCATCACCGGCGGTTTGACCGAGTGGGCGGGCAGTCGCGCCTCGGTCTCCTTGATGGCCGCTTCCAGTTCCTTGAGCCGGTTTTCCATTTGGTCCAACGATTTCATGGCGTCTCCTCGACGGGATCAATTTCCACGTGTATGTCAATAACCGATTCCGGCCGCCATGGCATGGTCCGCATGGGTGCAATGACAGGGAGTCACGGCGTAGACCATGTTGCATGCGGGGCAGGCCGAAACCATGGTTTGCATGGTAAACGTGCCGTTGCAGTGGCTGCAGACGATCGTCAGCGCCGCAGGCACCGGGGAGCGGTCAAATCCCATCGTGCGCACCTTGTCCGCCACCTGTTTGCCGTTGTCAAAACATCCGCCGCATCCGTCGTGCATCGCTGTACCTCTCTTTTCAGGGGTTGTCGTCGAGGCGAGGGCGCCACGCCCGTGCCCAGGGAAAACCATATTCGGAAACCCTGCCCGCAAGCATTGACCCAGGTCAAGACGATCGGGTGCCGATGACGGCAGGGAAGCCGGCGGCGGCGCCATTGCCGATTGACATTTGCGGCAGATCGGCCATACTGCCTGAAAACCCCTGTTGACTCAATACATACGGACCGTGCACCCATGAACGACAGCGACATCCCCGAACACTTTCATCGGCAGGGCCGCATGCTGGCCAACCGGGTCAGGAAACGGTACAAGCATTTTCGCCAGCGCTTCACCCGGCAGAACATCGAGGTCTTCAGGCTGTACGACTGGGACATTCCGGAAATTCGTGCCGTGGTGGACTGGTACGGCGGACACCTGGTGATCGGTGAGTATATGCGGCGCCAGTCCGTGCCCGAATGGCTGCCCATGATGGGCCGGGCTGTCGCCGACGCCCTGGAGGTGCCGGCGGAAAAGGTTCACCTGAAAAAGCGTTGGGCCGGCCGGCAGGACGGGCAGCGCTACGAACGTCTCGACCACACCGATCGGAAAATCGTCCTGGCCGAGCGGGACCTGCGATTTTTGGTCAATCCGACCGATTATGTCGACACGGGCCTGTTCGCCGACCACCGGGATACCCGGCAGATGGTCCGGGAGCTGGCCGCCGGCAAGGATTTTCTCAACCTTTACTGCTACACGGCATCCTTTTCCTGTTATGCCGCCAAGGGCGGGGCGCGCTCGACCGTTTCGGTGGACCGTTCGGAGAACGCGATCCAATGGGCCCGTGAGAACTTCTCCCTGAACGGGATCGATCCCGAAACCAACCGGCTGATCCAGGCCCACGCCTTCGACTTTCTGAAAAAAGCCGCACGGGAAAAACTGCGCTTCGACCTGGCCGTGGTGGATCCGCCCTCTTACTCCACCACCAAAACCCGCAATGTGGCCTTCGACATCGCCAGGGACCACCCCCGCCTGCTGAAAGCAGTGGTCGGCCTGCTTCGACCGGGTGCCACGCTCTTTTTTTCCACCAACCACCAGAGCTTCGAGCCCCGCATGGAAGGGCTGGCGGTTGCCGGCGTGACCGAGATCACGGCCGGCACCATTCCTGAGGACTACGTCTCCAAGCGAAAGACGATCCACCGCTGCTGGCGTATCACGGTCTAGTCATGTTGCCAGAGGGATGAACCCTCGCTTCGGATTCCGCAGATGGAGTGAAAATCGAAACGAGGGGATCGTTGTTATGACTGCCAGTCAAGCATGCCGGGATCGGTAATGTCGCTGGCAGGATCGGTCTCGACGAGTTTGCTGTCCGGCGGCGGCGTGCCGTTTTCCACCCACTCCTCCAAATACTGGAAGGTGCGTTGGGCGTAAGCCTGCATGGGCGTGAGCAAATCGGGTATGGCCGGATCCACCGCAGCGGAGCTGTAGCCCCAGCCGCCGTCGACGTGTTTGTCCACGTGGCAGGCATGGGCGATGATGTAGAAGCGATGCAGGTCCGGGCTGCCGTACCGTTCAACCGCGTCCTTGTAGTCCAGGCCCTGGGCGTTCACGGCCAGCAGACCGTCTGCCTGGCCCTGCAGGCTCAACAGCGGCACCGAGAATTCGCCGGTATTGGCATTTTTGAGCGCGTACTTGACGCTCTCCCTGTTCCACCCGCCGTTTTCAGCATTGCGCAGCCAATCGTATATGGGCGGCGGCGTGCCGGGATTAGCAGGATCGGAATAGCATGAATAGGCAGCGGATGAGACCGCATCGTCACCGCGAAGGTCGGCGCGGTAGGCAAAGGAAACCAGGTTGTAGTAGCCGACACCCCGGAAAATCTCGAAGCCCGGCACGTATTGAAAACCATCGTAGTTGGTATTGTAATAGCCCCAGAAAACAGCCGATTCGGGAGAAAAACCGGCATTGACCATGGGAAGGTAGGCGCCGGGAAAGCGTGGATTCTTGTCATACTCGACCTGCGTTGCGAGGGTGTCCGCGGAGTAGAACCAGCCCATGGCCAAGGTGCCCTTGTCGATGGAACCGACCAGGGTGTCGGCAGCGGCGTACTCGTGAACCGATACCCTCCCGTCGCCGTCAACGTCCAACACGCGCCTGTCCGGCCAGTATGCCCCCGACCAATCCACACCGCCGTCAAACAGGGGCTTTCTGCCTTTTAGCACGCGCTCGTGGTCGATCTCCAGGGCGCGCCGGGTCTGGTAGCCACCGTTGGAAAGCCCCATGGCATAGATTCGGTCCGGTTTTTCCCCGGTGAACTGCTTCAGGCAGGATATGCCAAGTTCCGCCAGATCGATCATCATGTCGCCCCAGTATTGGGTGGGGTGATTGCCCGCGATCATGTCGCCAATTCCGCCGGGGATACCCTTGTCCCCGGCAATATAGGCGTACCCGGCTTCCAGCAGCCAGGGAACCAGGACGGCCTCGTTGGCGTACTCGTTGCGCAATCCCGGGGTGCCGGCCACCAGCAGCTTGCCGTTCCACGCGTCCGGCAGTCGGAAGGTGATGCGCTGTACACGGCGGCCCTTTTTGAGCAGGCTGGTCACCTCTGTTCCGGCAATGCCGGCGTTGGTGGGATGGAAGGCCGAGGCGTGAATGACATTGGCGTTAATTTTCCCGGCCTTGACCTGCTCCTCCGAAGGCAGGTTGTAGTAATAGGGGTTGCCTGCGACGAGACCCCAATAGGTGACGTGCGCCAATCCTCCGTCTGCGCCGCCGGCATACGTTTGGGTATAGGTATCCATAAGCCCTTTTGGTTTTTCGTGTCCCTTGTGCTTGCCGCCGGCAGAAAGCATCGGATTGAACAATAGCATGGCGGCCAGGAAAACTGTACAACAGACCCCAATGACGGGGCTCCTTTTTTTAGCCATTTTTTACCTCCTTGGTTGTGGCTGAGCAAGCGGTTTCCGAGGAGGAGCGCTGTCAGATGGCACGAATAGTAATCGCTTGGCCCAGCGATGGGTCAGCGTTTAAAAAGCCATTTCTCATCGAACAGTCACTGAAACCGGTCGGTGGAAATAAAACCAATGCATCAGAATTGTTGGGTATTCGCCGGACGTTGCGCTACCGTAAGATGATTATGCTCGGGATTGATCGGTAGCCCTTCAGACCGCTGATCAATTTAAGCCATCCCCATACCCAATTAAAACAGGCCCGGTGAGCCGGTTCGCAAACGATCCGGAGCAGCGGTGTGCCGGCCATCGGCCCATCCCGTCAGGGCGTCGATGACAACAGGCGTTCGATCCCCTCAACCCGCCGGCTGTCCGCGGCGTGAAAAAACGAACCGATGAAGAAAAGGCCCCCGGCCAGCAGGGCGAACAGGGGCAGGGCCATCATGGCGGTTTCCAGGCCGTACCGGTCGGAAAGGGCGCCGATGACGGGCGGGCCCAGTGCGCTGCCCAGGACATGCTGAACGATGACGCACAGGCTCAGCGACATGGCCCGCAGGCCCGGGTGAACCACGTCCTGGGTAACCGCCACGGCCCCCGGTACGAAGGCCACCGCGCAGATTCCCGCCCCCATCAGCAGGGCATATTGAAGCGGTCCGCTGAACCATCCAAAAGCGATCAGCAGCAGCACGGCGGTGGTCACTGAAGAGACGGCGGGAAACAAGAGCCTGGCGTTTTGACGTCGTTTCATCCAGCGGTCCGTCAGCAATCCTCCCAGGGGTGCGCCGACGATGGCCAGCATCATCACCACGCCCCCCTTGGTGGCGGCCCGACTCATGGAGAGGTCCTCCATCCGCTGGAAATAACTGGGCAGCCAGGTCATCAGGGCCGTTGTCACGAAGGTATTGGCGGCAAAAGCCAGGTTGTTGAACGTCAGGGTCCGGTGCTTCAACAGATGGCCGGCAATGTCCGCCCAGCCCATTCGGGCCTCCCCGTGCCCCGGGCTGTCCGGCGGCTTAACCAGGGCAATGGTGCGGTAGTCGCTGACCCAAAAGAACAATGCAGCCACGATGACACCGGGCAGCGCCACGATGCCGAAGGCGTGGCGCCAGCCAACCTGCTCGGCGATCACGCCGCCCAGCACGATTCCCAGTGCGCTGCCCAACGGAATGGATGCATTCCAGATGCCCAGCATCCGTGCCCGGCTGGCTTTGGGAAACATGCCGGCAATCATGGCCGTGCCGCCGGGGGCGTATCCCGCCTCTCCCAGGCCGATGGCGGTTCTGGCCGCAAACAGCTGGTTGAAGTTGCGCGTGAAGGCGCAGGCCAGCGTTGCCGCACTCCACAGCAGGGCCATCAGGCCGATGCTTTTCTTGCGGCTCCAGCGGTCGATGAGTACGGACACCGGCAGGGTGAAAATGAGGATCGACCAGTAAACGGCGGAAACCAGCAGGCCGCACTGGGTGTCCGTAATGCCCCAGTCCTGTTTCAAAAAGGGAAACAGGGAAACGATAACCAGCCGGTCGATGTAGTCGAACATGTAGAGCAGGAATAGCAGTGAGAAAATCGTGCGCGGTGAAGTGATCCGGGGGCGGATGCCGCGATCGGCCTTGCTATGCATATCGGCCGTGCTTTTTCGCCGCCTGGAACATGGCGATGCAGTTTTCGGGATTGACGCCGGGGTGCAGGGAGTTGGACGAACACAGGATGTACCCGCCGCCCGCAGCTGCCGCATTCATGGCCTGCCGGACGGCTGCATCCACCTGTGCCGGGGTCCCCTCGGGCAGCAGGTACATACAATCGATGTTGCCCAGCAGGCAGATTTGGCCGCCGCAGGTATCCTTGACCTTTTTCAGATCCATGCCGGCCTGCGGCTCCAAAGGATTGAGGCCGTCATATCCCGAGGCGAGGAGGGTGTCCAGAATCGTCCACAGGTTGCCGTCGCTGTGGCGAACCACCTTCAACCCCAGCGCGTGGGCCCGGTCCACGAGCCGGCGGTTGTATGGATTGACGAAACGCCTGAAATGCATTGGTGAGATCAGCAGGGCGTTGGTGTTGGCAATATCGTCCTCCACCACCAGGACGTCCAGCCCGGCGTCGGCCAGCATCTCCAGCTGCTTGAGGTTGTATTGGGTCACCATCTCCGCCACCCGTTCGATCAGCAGCGGATCCTGGTAGAGCTTAAGCATGTAGTTCTCCATGCCGATCAGCCGCCAGCTTCTTACGAAAGCCCCCCGCATCAACCAGAACAGCGCCTTGTCGCCCTTGAACCGGTCCCTGGCGAGATCCAGCAGCAGTAAATGGGCGCGGTCGGGTTCCGGTGCCTTGTAGCCGTCCAGACGGGCGGCGTCTGCGAGCGGATGGACCGTTGCCACCGGCAGCCCGTGGGGGCTGCGCCGGTAGATGATGCCCCAGTCGTCCATGACATGCTTGTCGTCGACTTCCCGTTCGTGGCCGATCTCAAAGGTGGTGATCCCGTCCACGCCGAAAGCCTCGTGAATCAGAAAGAGCGTGTCCACCAGCTTCATTTTCTCAGTATCGGTCATTTCGTGGAACTGCCGGGGCTCCGGCAGGCCGTCGGTGAGGTGCCTGCCGATGCCGATGATGGGTGCCTCGTTGATCCCGTGTATGTACAGAGGCACCCGGTCGGGCTGCCGGACGGCCAGCGCCGTCAGGATTCGTTCTTTCCCATTCATATGGCGGCGGTCTTCATCAGAATTGCCCTTTTACCGTTACGCCCACGAACGGCGCCGTGTCATAGTCGGTCTCGCCCAGTTCGTTGCCGTTTTGATCCTCGACGGTGATGCTGCCGCCCACCATCGCCCCGCCGTTGATGTCAAAGCGATAGTGCTCGCCCAGCCGCCAGCCCACCCGCAGGAAGGGCGCCCAGAAATCCACCTCGCCGATGCCGTCGGCCACTGCGCTGGAGTCGTCCAGGCGGAAGCGGTAAGAACGGTAGGCGCCGCCGACACCCATTTCCCAGTTGCGGTCCGGTGAGAAAACCAGTTCCAGACCGGCCGGACCCACCGGCCCGGCCCGGAAGGGATTGGTCAGCCGCAGGTGCTCGTCGATCTTCCAGTCGATGACCATAAAAGGAAAGACCTCGGATTGATCCAGGCGCTCGAATATGCCGGTGCCCAGGCCCAGCATCAGATCCGGTCCGACGGCGTAGGCCGCGGAGAGCACCGCACCATAGGAGAGGGATTCGCCGGTTTCGGCACCGGAAGCGCCGGCAAAATCGATGGAGGGAATGATCCCGAAGCGCCAATTGCTTGCGGCGCTGTAAAAAACGGGAAGGCTGATGCCCGGCCGGAAAATCTCATCCCACAGGTCGACGCCGGCCAGCCCGTTGATGCCGGAAAAATCCCAGCGTTCGTAATCGAGGCTCAGTCCGAGGCCCACGGTCCAGTGGCGATCGATGAACCGGGAGACGTCGAATCGCAGGAAATGGCGCTGGACATCGAAACTGCCGCCGCTGTCCAGATCGGTTTCGAACTGGTGGATGGGGGTGTAGGAAAAACGGACCACGGTCTTCGAGCGGTCGTTTTTCCCGGAATCGGTCGATTGCGCATCGGCGGGGCCGGGTCCTGCCAGGACAGCAAGAATCAGCCAGATTGCCAACACGGCCGGGATCAGCCGGCGTGCGGACATACGAACCTCCTTTTCATGTTAGTAATGATTTCGGGCAGCGGAACCGAATATGTCTCTTCTTACACCGGCACTTCGACCTCCGTCGAGGACTTTTCATCTCCCGGGAGTGCAGACCGGGACGCAATCGGCCATATACGGATGGGCACCAGTCAAAATCGGTAGCGCAACCCCGCGCAAACGGTATTCGAACCGCCGTTGTCGGCAGCGGTGCCGAAACCGTCCGACCGGTGGTGCAGTCGCAGCAGCGCTTCCCAACCTGCAGACGGCGGACCGAGGGTCAACTCACCGTACCAGTAAATCAGCCACCGGCTGCTGGAGCCACTGGTCTCGATCTCGATCGGCGGCACCTCGGTGGCGTAGGACGGGCCGATTCCCCAGGCGAAGCTGGTGGCCGCATAGTTGTCCCAGGGAAACCGGTGCCAGCGGAACCCGATGATCGGCAGATTGAACTCCCAGTGATCCTGGTCGCCGACGTATTTGCCCACCTGCGCCTCCAGTTCGCAGGACAGCTTATCGTCGAAAAAGCGGGCAATGGTCCACGAACCTGCCGCCACGACAATCGTGGAGTCCGCATAATCGGCGTCGGGCAGGATCGCCCGCTCCCATTTTTCCTTGGTCAATCGGCCGGCGTAGAGGGCCAGGGCGTAATCCTGGGCCAGGGCGATGGCCGGGACGACTCCGAGCAAAAACACGAGCGTTGTGATGGGTGAGATCTTATTGCTTACTTTCGGCATTCACCCTGATTAGCATCTTCGAGGCGGCCGATCAAGCCGGCCCGGCAACTCAACCTGTTTGCCGTCCGAGGAATGTGTTCTCGAGCCTATTTCATCAACCGGGTCGAGGGGTTGCTTTTCACCCAGGTGGACCACCGCGTGTCTGTGGATTTCAACCTGGGCAGCCGTCTTTGGAAGAACACGCCCTGGATTCCCAGCAGGCCATCATTTTCCGGATACCAGAGCGTACCGGTCTCCTTGTCGTAAAGCACGAAGGTTTTTTTGTAGGTCCACCCCGACGGTGCGATGGTGAGTTTTATCCGGTCAATTTCACGGCTGTACACAGCCGCCAGATCGGCCAGCGGTCAGTAGCCGGCGACGATGGCGTCCGAGCCAAGAAAGGTGTTGACCGTTTCATGGTAGCGCAACTGGTCGACCGAATAGGCATGCGCGTCACCATTGCCGGCGACACCGATGACGCGCATCTCCGAGCCGTTTTGCCTTGGGTCAGGCGCCCAGTCGGCGTCATCCAGCGCGTCGAATGCATGTCGTCCACTGCCGAATTCAAAATGGTCCGGGTCGAATCCAATCGATACGGCCTGGGTAATTTCCCAGCGTTCACCGGTGCGGTCCACCAGGAAAGTCTGTCCACCTTCTTTCAACAAGCAGGCCGCTGCATGGGGGACGAGAAAGGCCAGCACCAGGCAGGCACCCGACAGGGCCGGCAATATCCTCTTTATTGTAATCTTCATGTTTGCCTCCCCGGCTGATGACGTTCTTAACACGCGCTTCATCTTTGGTCCGGAAGAGGATGGATTCCTTTTATGAAAACACGACGCCGGAGAGTAATCGAACAGGCTTTATCATCGATGCCTCCCGGGAGGTAACCGCACGGGGAAAAATACCCGGGCGAGGGCTCTGGAAATTGACGGAATGCCGGACAGGTTCGGCCTGACCCACGTGCCATCCGTTCAGCCGCATTTCAAGCGTCAATGGCCGCCGTAGGGTTTACCTGGAAAAACTTGAATAACAGTCTGGACGACGCGTGACATCGGCTGCCATATACTTTAGAAAGCTCTCTTTGTTGTTGATGCAAAGGAAAAAGGCATGTGGGGTGGTTTGAAACACAGCTAACTCGGATTTTTGGGGCGGCGATACCACATTCGGTAGCAGGCATCCCGGTTCCGAAGGGGATTGAAATGGAGCAGCATTCCACATGTCATCATCAGGATCTCCCATGTACTATACCATTCCAGTTTTCTGCTGCTTGAGATAATGGGTTCTTCCAGAATAACAACCCTTTTTCCTTTCTTTTGGCCCCAGCGCCGCAAGGCCCGGGAGAAATGGATCTCTTCAGATGCATAATAGCGTTCATCAAATCCACCGGTTTCCATAAATGCCTCACGCGTACAAAAAACATATGCGCCGCAGGCCCACTTGAAGGTTCTTGACAAGAATAACCAAACGTTAAGCGCCAACTTGCCTAAAAATGGCAAATGTCTGTCGAATCTTGCTGTTGTACCGCCTCCGCAACAATCTCCGGATTCGAGGGCCGTCAAGGTCTTTTTCAAGAGAACCGGAGATATGGTTGTGTCGCTGTCCACAAAGATGAGAAATCTGCCGAGAGCCTCCTTGGCGCCTGCATTGCGTGCCCGAGCAATCTGTCTGTGCTTTTCAAAGACAACCCGCGCACCGGACGCTTCGGCAATGGCGGCAGTGCGGTCAGTAGAGTTGTTGTCGGTAACAACCATCTCACCGCGAAATTGGCCAAGCGCATCCATTGCGTCCTTCAGGCTTGCCAGTGTTCCGGGCAGATAGGCTTCCTCGTTGTATGCAGGAACGATAAAGGAATAGTCAATCTTCGTATTTTCTTTCATCTATATTTCAAACGCCGGCATAAGCCGCGCACACTGTTCGTGTGTCCGATGAAGGGGGCGCAGCTCCGCCATACAGTCGATGATCCTGTTAGAAATCGATACGTTCGGATACCGCGCGAGCGAGCGCCTCTCCTAAGATCTTGTGTTGATTTTCATCTAAATGGATGCCGTCTACAACACTTGCCGTTGTGACCTGCCCGGAATCAAAGAAAAGGACAGAACATGCTGAGGCGACCTTTTCAAGCTCCGTAGCCAAGCCGATACACCGCTTTTCAGAATGCTTGAATTTGTCTGCAATAACACCTTTTGGCGCAATGATTGCCGGCGGTGCGACAACCATGATTTCTGGTGTTGGCATGCCAGGTTCGATCGGTGCCTGACGGACGATTGCTATGAGTTTAGCCATGCCCTGCGCCGATAACCACGCATCATGGTTATGTGTACACTGAAAATCGTTTGTGCCAAGCATGAAGATGACCAATTTTAAGGGTGAATGCATTTCAATGACCTGTGCAAGCCCCTTGGCACCATCACGACCCTCTTTAAACGGGTCGGGCCATACGGTTCTTCTGCCGTTGAGGCAATTCTCGATCACCCTGACGGTATACCCCATTTCCGTTAACGCATTTTCAAATACGCCGGGCCAGCGTTTGTCAAATGGCAGCCGCCTCCGCGTATTTGGAATGATTCCCCACGTCAGGCTATCTGAATAAACAAGGATCTGATCCATCGGTTTTACCGGGGCCTTCCATCATTGAGATTGAATAGACGTATCGTTCTAATTTCCCTTTTTGCGTATCTGCAGGCGCGTCGCTAAGTTGTGGAGGTTACTGCGATGCATGCCCAATTCCCTTGCCGCCGCTGCCCAGTTCCCCTTTTTAGCATCCAAAACACGTTGGATCACCTGTATCTGAAACTTTTTCGTGGCTTCACGCAGCGTGTGTCCGGACGGCAATGGTGGGGGCGTCGGCTGGTATTCAAGCCGCGCAGACGGTTGGGTCGCCGACAGATCGTCGCCCAGGTGCATCGAGGTGACGATCACCGGCTCCGTCGGAGCGGCATCCGCCGAAGCCTTGAGAATCGACCGCGACAGGATGTTCTCCAATTCTCTCACATTGCCTGGCCAGGAATAGGCCGTCAATACCTCCATTGCGCCGGAACCGATTCTGACCGGCCCCAACCCCAGTCGCCGCTGCATGCGCTCGCTGAAAAAGCCGGCCAACAGCGGGATGTCCGTGCGTCGTTCCCTCAAGGCGGGGACCCGCAACGGATAAACGTTTAGGCGATGAAAAAGATCCTCCCTGAAGTTGCCTTTCTCGACCTCTCTTTCAAGGTTGCGATTCGTGGCCGTCAACAGGCGCACGTTGACCGTTATCAGTTTTTCCGACCCGATGCGTTGAATTTCTCCCTCCTGGATGGCGCGCAGCAGTTTGGCCTGGATGGAGAGGGGAAGCTCGCCGATTTCATCCAGAAACAGGGTGCCGTTATCGGCCACCTCGAACTTGCCGGCCCGATCTTTGGTCGCACCCGTAAATGCCCCTTTGGTGTGGCCGAAAAGTTCCGAGTCCGCCAGTGTTTCCGGCATCGCGGCGCAGTTCAGGTAGAGCATCGGGCCGTCACTGCGATTGGATTCCGCATGGATCGCCCGGACAACCAGCTCTTTGCCGACGCCGGTTTCACCTAAAACCAGGACGGTAAAGTCCGAACGGGCGACAAGCTCGATCTCGCGGCGCAGTCGGACCATCGCCGGGCTGCTGCCGATGATCTGTTTGTCTTTGCCGATCTGAACGTCTCTCATCAGATCGGCGGCGATCTGCCCGTGGCGCCTGGCGCTTTGCTCCAGGGCTTCGATCAGGTTGACGGTCTGCATCTGGGCGCCGGCAAGCGCCCCCACGGCCTTTAAAAACCACGGCTCGAGATGATCGAAGCTGTGGGGGTCTTTGGCATCGGCGGTCAAGACACCAATCAGCTGGTTCTCCACGCGTAATGGGCATCCCAGACAGGCGTGAATGGGGTGAAACTCATCTTCATCCGCACTCAACAGGCCGTCAAACGGATCGGGAAGGGTGGCGTCCGATGGAAACAGCACCGGTTCATCTGCATTGCAAATGATGTCCAGCCGAGGGTGATCGCGTCGGACAAAATTACGGCCCATCGCATCGGCTTTGAGACCCACTGCGGCAATGGGTACCAGCGTTTCCCCGTCAAGGCGGAGCAGGGTTGAGGCATTGTAGGGAATCACCCGCCCAATTGCACGGAGCATCCGCTGATAGCGATCCTTGGCATTCAGGGCGGCGGTCAAATCAATGGCCATCGACAGTATGGTGTCTAATTGTTGCATGGTTTTTATAATTACAACATTGTTGTGTTTTTGTAAGCATAAATTTTGTTTTTATAATGATAACAATCTGTATAATAATATGAAATATTTATCAAAAATATCTGGCATAGGTGTTGCCATTGTCAGAAAGCAAATACGAATGTTAATGGAGGTACGATATGAAGCCAATCGAAGATTTAAAGATGGAACACGAGGCCGTCAAAATTACCCTGCGGGTTTTGGGCAGCATTTGCAAGGAGGCTGAAAAAACGAGCGAATTGGCCAAAACTGAACATCTGGAACAATTGATCGATTTTTTTACAACCTTCGTCGATCGATGCCATCACAGCAAAGAAGAAGAACTCCTGTTTCCGGCGCTGGAAGCAGTCGGCGTCAGCCGGGAAGGCGGGCCAATCGGTGTGATGCTCAAAGAACACCAGCAGGGACGCGATCACGTCGCGAAAATGAAGGCGGACCTGGTGAGATATCGGGACGGCGACCGAACGGCAGCAGGCGATCTAGTCCATCATGCACGTGCATACATTGCCCTTCTGAACCGGCACATCGATAAAGAAAACAATGTGTTGTTCGTACTTGCGGACAAGCATCTCTCCGAAGACAAACAGATGGAACTCCGGGAAGGTTTCGAGGCCATCGAAACGCAGAAGATCGGACCGGGCAGGCATGACACCTTTCATCAGATGATCGCGTCATTGGAGGGCATTTACCTGTCGTGAACCGCGATAGCGAGCGTAGTCCTGGCCGCTTGCGGCGGGGTTGGCGAGCGGTCGATTAATCGATTTTCATCCTTACGGTGCTGCGCAGCACTGCCGTCACAGGCAGAACATTTCTTGCAGCCTGCAGCGGGTCAGGTCACTCATCGTTTATCGGTTCTCAGCGTTCTGATACCTGGCATACAGATCTTGCGCTTTTCTCTTTAAGGTTTCAATGCGCGTGGCGTCTTCCGGGGTTATCCAGCGAGGCTCGCTGACAGAAAAGATAGCCTTGGTCAACTCATCAATGACTTCTTCGGTCGTTTCGCACAATTCATCTGTGCACGTACTTGTCAACTGGAATGCCCGATCAATTGCCTTCTCCTCTTGGTCTAAATAGTTTTCCAAGGATTTTACGTATGTTCGCCACGCCTCGGCGCGCTCTTTTTCAATCGTCT
>NZ_JBUOIV010000054.1:0-34805 GCF_055467485.1 Desulfosarcina sp.
AGCCCCTTGCCATTGGAAATATACTGGGCGGCCAGGTGGATCCATTTGATCGGCCCTTTTTTGGCCAGGGCCTGGGCGAAATTGCGGCCTTCCCTGAGTTCCGCACCGGCCCAGCTGGCTTCGAACCGCTGGCGGTAGGCATCCAGGGTGCTGCGCCTGGTGTTACCGGCCGCAAGGGCGTCCATGATGGTCTCGGCGGCCAGCATGCCCGACTTCATGGCCAGGTGGATGCCTTTGATGGCTGGCGTGCTGTGCATGGCGGCGCCGTTGCCGGTAAACAGGGCGCCGTCCACGGCCAGGTGCGGCACGGAAAACCAACCGCCGGTGGAAACGGCGCGGGCGCCCTGCTCGACCACCTTGCCGCCCCGGATGATATTCCGGATCATCGGGTGGCGCTTGAAGCGCATGAAAGTGTCGTAAATGTCCAGCCAGGGGTTCTCGTAGCCCAGGGCGACCAGAAAACCCAGGGCGATACGGTTTTTAGCCATTTCATAGACAAACCCGCCACCCGGGGTGTCCAGATCCAGGGGGAAGCCCATCGTATGGATGTCGTTGAACGCGCTCCCGCTAAAAAAATGGTTGTCCGGCAGTTGGATCACTTCCTTGATTCCCGTTTCGAAGACCTCGGGCAGACGGCCCGAACGGATGGGCAGTTTATCGGCCAATGCTTTCATGAGGCTGCCCCGGGCGCCCTCTCCCAGCACGGTGACCTTGGCCAGCAGGTCGATGCCCGGCTCAAAATTGGGTTTGGGCTTGCCGTCCTTGTCCAGACCCTTGTCGCCGGTGCGAACCCCCGTCACCGTGATGCCGTCGTCGGCCATGAGGATCTCTTTACCGTCGAAGCCGGGAAAGAGATTGATGCCCATGGCCTCGGCCTTTTCCCCCAGCCAACGGCACACCCGTGAAAGGCTGACGATGGGAAAACCGGTGTTGTGCATCTGGCGTGGCACCAGGGGCGATTTAAAACTGCGCTGCCGCGTGAGAAAAAAGAAACCGTCGCCGCGTACGGTTTGCTCCACCGGAAACCCCTGCTCCAGATAATCCGGGAAAAGCTCGGCGATGGCCGCCGGATTCATCACCGCCCCACTGATGGCGTGCGAACCGATGGCGGCACCCTTGTCGATGAGGGCCACCTCCAGTTCCTGGCCTTTTTCGGCAGCCAGTTGCATCAACCGGATAGCGCCGGCCAGATTGGCGGGTCCGCCGCCGACAAAGAGTACATCAAATTCAATGGTTTCGTGCGTGGTCATCGGTTTCCCCCTTTTTCAAATCGGGTTTCCAACAAGGCGACTGAAAAAATGCCATGAATGTAATGAATGGTGTTTAGGGGGATTCAGATAGCCTGATTTTCCATTAAAAACAAGGGGCCGAGGATGAAAAGAGGTCTGTTTCAACCGACTGCCTGCGCTTCTGGGGGTTCTGGCGACCGCATGGCACCCGGATAATATTGCTGGGGCGCATCGGAACATGGTGGTGAAGCCGTCCGGCCGCCATCCTGGCCGCCGGGGTGAACGGGGACGGGTCGCCGAACGCCGGATGACCGCGACAACGGGCGCAATCCCCGTCGTTTGCGGCGAAGCTGGCGAGTGAACTGGCAACCGGTGTTGATGCGTCCGGAAAATCGACATGCTGGGCACCTGCCCTCGATATAAGTACACTTAAAATTTTATCACTTGTATACTACTGGTCGAAAAAGCTGTCAAGGACCATCGATCACCAGCCCGGGGCCACATATGACTTGTTTAATGACATGATCCATGGTATCTGCCATTTCTAACCTTTTCACCCAATTCCTTAACATCCGTATACGGTAACCCGGGCCTGGCGATGCGTGCGCATAGAGCCGGGATGATCCTGCAAGGAGGCGTTGAGCATGGCAAACCGTAGCAACAATTCAGCATGGATACTGGTGGTGGTTCTGGCTGTGTGTCTTCAGGTGGTGTTCGTTTTTGCAGACTGCAAGCAAACGGCCACGGGAACGGCCATCGACTTTTCCAAGGCTTATTTTCTCCTGGATGCCGACATGGAGAGGTATCTCTGCAATGAACTGGCCGGTGATGAGGATCAACCGGTTGTCGCCGCCTACCTTCAGGCCATGACCGATGAGGCTCATGCCCGCGGGTTCGGCACCGGAATGGTGAGGCAGGCTATCGTCCACGTGGAAACGGAAACCCTGGCCCAGGACCCTGAATCCGCCACGATTCATTTGAAGGGGCGGCGCCGTACCTGCATTCACCCGGTCTTCACCTATGTGGCCTCGCTGTTTCGCCTGGGCCAGACGTATGCGTTTGAAGAAACGCTTGAACTGGTCAAAGAGAATGGCAAGTGGAAGGTCTGCGGGAGCCCTTATGGCCTGCCCACGGGTAGTTAACCAGCCCATTCTCCGCCGGGTAACCGACAAGAGGATCGTGGCAACACCCGATAATCCGTATTTGTCGTTACCGCTATTGCAACAATGATCGTCCGCCGCCGGTTTCACAGCCATCGTGAAACCGGCGCTCATTTTCTGAGTCACCAAAAAAAGGGATACGAAGGGTTTTTAGAAACATAATCAGTGCAGGCAAGACAGGGCTAAAATTGGCGGAAAAGCGGAATTTATGGGTGATACATGAGCAAATGGAGCCCACTGTTAACCCTGTATGGCCAAGCGTCATTGTTTTTCAACAGCTGTTAGGTCAAGATGGTTCCGGTTGCTGCTTGCCGACGGGCCCTCAGACAAGCAGGACTGGCGACCCATGGCTAACGGCAACGGCCATCTAACGTCTGCATCCTGGCGAGGGTGTCTGCCAATGGACGCTGTTTATCTGGAGATTCGAAAGATCGCCCGCGAGATCGCGGCCCGCTATCCCCGGCCCGATTTTTACACCGCCCATCCGTCCGAGGTCATGGGTTCACGGCGATTTTACCACTCCGACGACTCTATCGCCAGGCTCCGGAAAGACATGGCCGAATGCCTGGATAACGATTTCGGCCACGGTATGGGTCACGTGGAGACAGTGGCCATCGATGCCGGAACCCTGGTCATTATCGAAAGCCGACTGGCCGGCCAGACGGAGGAGCAGGTTCGGCGCAACCTGCTGCTGGCGCAGTGCGCCGGATTGTTGCACGATATCTGCCGCAAAGAGAAATCCCACGCTGAAAAAGGGGCTGAAACGGCGCGCGATATCCTGAGGACCTATCCTCTGGTTCCCGAGGAAATCGCCCATGTGTGCACGGCCATTCGCAACCACGAAGCTTTCGCCAGGCTAGAGCGCCTGCCGGTGCACCAGGCCCGTATGATATCCGACTGCCTGTACGATGCGGACAAGTTTCGCTGGGGGCCAGACAACTTCAACCATACGGTCTGGGACATGGTCGGGTTCGTGAACCCGCCGCTGGAGGTTTTTGTGGATCATTTTCCCAAAGGCATGGCCCTGCTGAAAAAAGTCCGCGGGACGTTCCGCTCCCGGACCGGACGGCGTTACGGGCCCCAGTTCATCGATATGGGCATTGCTATCGGCGAGGAGTTGTACCAGGTGATCCTGACCGACTTCATCACTCCACCCTGATCCACGCCTTTCATCCGTCATAAGGACCGTCAACCTTGCGCGTACTGCTGATCAACCCCTTTTACCCCATTTCCGAAACTCCGTCTCCGCCCTTGGGGCTGGCTTTCCTTGCCGGCGCATTGGAACGAGCCGGGACCCAGGTCAAACTTTTAGATTGCGTCGTCTTTCCCTATAGCCGTGATTCTTTGGCATCGACGCTGCGGGATTTCAAACCGGACCTGGTCGGTGCCACGGCCGTGACCATGACCGTCGATCATGCCCTTGACGCCCTCGAAGCGGTCAAAGCGCTGTATCCGTCCATTATCACGGTGATCGGCGGACCCCACGCCACCTTTTGCGCCACGGACATTCTCAAATCCTGCGACCAGGTGGACGTGGTGGTGTGCGGGGAAGGAGAAAATACACTTGTGACCCTGACCCGGGCGTTAGAGGTCAACGCGCCTTGGGAAGGAATCGCGGGAATCGCCTTTCGAGACGGCAACCGGATCGCAACGACTGCCCCTGCACCTCTGGCGGATCTGGACGAACTGGCCCCGCCGGCCCGTCACCTGATCCCTTTGGGGCGCTACCGGGCGCTGGGCATGCCGGTAAGCATGACCACCAGCCGCGGATGTCCGTTCAATTGCATTTTCTGCGTGGGCCGCAAAATGGTGGGCGCACGGGTCCGCTATCGCGATCCCGTTCGGGTGGTGGACGAAATGGAGAGTCTGAGTGTCATGGACTTTCACCAGATCAATCTGGCCGACGACCTTTTCACGGCCAATCCAGATCACTGCCTGGCGGTATGCAACGAAATAGTGGACCGTGGGCTGAAGGTCAAATGGACCTCCTTTGCCCGGGTGGACACGGTATCGCGCAAGGTGCTGGAAAAGATGCGCCAGGCCGGATGCACCACGGTCAGCTTCGGCGTGGAATCCGGCAGTCCCGAAATGCTCAGGCGAATCAAAAAAGGTATCACCCTGGAGCAGGTCGTGCGGGCAGTGCAGCTATGCCGGGATTGCGGTATTGACCCCCACGCCTCATTCATCCTGGGACTGCCGGGTGAAACCGAGACAACCCTGGCTCAAACCTTGGCCTTTGGCGACCGTCTCAAGGCAATGGGTGTCAGCCACGGCTTTCACATCCTGGCCCCCTTTCCAGGCACCGACGTCCGGGAGCGTGTCGATGAATATGATCTGCAGATTCTGTCAGACGATTGGCGGCTGTACCATGCCAATCGAGCCATCGTCCGCACTGCCGGGGTAAAGTCGGAAACCATGGATGCCGTCGTGATTGACGGTGAACGGCGGTTCGACCAATGGCTTGGAGAAATCGCCCGAATCCGTGAAGAAGGGCCGGCCACCGCACAAGAGATCTGGCCCCTGGTCCGATTGGAGCACACGGTGGTCATTTACGACATGATGATGAAGCGGCTCATCGAAGAAAAGGGCAACTGGCCGGCCGGGAAATCAGACGAAGCGGATGCAACCCCCGTAGCAAAACTGATCGACCGTCTTGCCGGCGAACTTGAACACCCGCCTGCACGCGTCCATGCGGCCATCGAATTTGCAGCCGGCCAGGGGTATCTGGCCCGCAAAACGGAAAATGGACGGATCCAGTGGTCCTGGGTGGACTATCTGTGAGCGTTGCTGTTAGGCAGGCGGATCACGAACCGGCTGCCGACGCCCGGCGTCGATGAAACGGTCAAGGTGCCACCATGGTTTTCCGTGACGATAAAATAGGATACCGACAGGCCCAGTCCGGTGCCCACACCTAAGGGCTTGGTCGTAAAAAAGGGTTCGAATATCCGCTTGCAGACCGCCGCGTCCATTCCAGACCCGTTATCCTCGATTTCAATACGAGCCATATCTCCATCCGCCTTGAGCCGCAGGATAAAACGGGGTGGTGACGACTCTGCATTGTCGGCCATGGCCTGGGCCCCGTTTTTCAAAATGTTGAGGAACACCTGCTGGATCTTGGTGGCTTCGCACACCACCGCCGGCAGGTGAGAATCGTATTCCCGGACGATCTGAATCTGGCGGAAATCATATCGCTTTTTCAAATCATAATCATTCTCGGCAAGCTCCAGCGTGGTATCCATCAGACGGCCAAGGTCACATAAGACGGTCTTGGCCTCGCTATTCCGGCTGAACGAGAGCATGTTTTCTACGATTTTGGCGGCCCGGTTTCCCGAGTCCATGATAGAGGCCATCATCTCCGGCATGTTGCGGCCTTGTGCATAGGATTGGATTGCCGCCATGGTGGTCCCGCACTGCTCGGCCACCTGGCGATTCTTCGGCAGATCGCCTAACAGGCGGTTTTGCAGCACTTGGACATTCTGCATTATTCCGGCCAGCGGGTTGTTGATTTCGTGGGCCATTCCCGCTGCAAGACCGCCCAAGGAGAGCATCTTTTCAGATTGAACCATCATCTCTTCGATCCGGACGCGGTCGGTGATATCATCCACCCGGATCACGGCCCCGCCGGTCGGGCTGGTCATCAGTGGATAGATGGTGATGTCGAAGAACTGCGGTGCGCCGCCGAGGCGGCGGGTGACTTTGCTCTCCTTGTGGGGCTGTTTTTCACGCACGGCCAGGTGGACCTTTTCCATGGCTTCGGCCAGAAAGGGATAAACCACCTGAATATTTTTTTCCATGGCCTGTTCGGCGGCGATGCCGGTCTGCACTTCGGCCTCCCGGTTCCATTGGGTCACCCGGCCCTCGGGATCCACGCCGACCAACACAGAAGGCATCGAGTCTACTGTATTTTTTAACGTTTCCCGCAACTTTATCAGATCGGACTCCCGCCGGTCGATCTCCCTGGCCATGATATTGACTTCGGAAATAAGGGCGTTGATATCGGATCGTTTCTCCGAAGGCAAGGCCAGTTGATAGTCACCGGCGGCGATGGCCCGAATGCCGGCAATCAGCCGATCCAGGGGGTTGACCACCAAGTGCTGCATGAGTTGGTGGGTGCCCAGGCCGATCACCAGCGTCACCAGAAAAATAGTCACCAGGGTGAGGTTGAGAGAGCGTTTGCGAAGCGTTTCAATGCGATCCTTCGAGAAAAGGAATTCAGCCGATCCGATGGTTTCGCCTTCGTTGACGATGTCTCTTTGCAAAGCCAGCCAGCCGTCGACGTGAGATCGGTCGGGAATGTTGTCGAAGTAGGTTTCCAGATCCGTACCGACGCGAACACCGGTCAAAAAATCCGAACTAAGATAGGCATTGGTGATCTGGGTCAACGTATCCACATCCAGGTTCCACAACGGACGGGCCAAAACTTCGGCGAATTCGTCGGCGATGGCGGACGCTTCTCTCTTCAGTTCGGCCGCTTCCTTGTTGGTGAAATAGATTTGGTAGGCGGCGCCGAAAACAGAAACCACCAGTGCGGTCATCAGCGCCAGCCCCACGGTCAGGTCTCGGGATATGGTGCGCCGGGCAGAAAAGAAAGGCGCCTTTTGAGTGGTCATGGCCCCATGGACCTTTCGGAAAGCAACCGCTGCGATTGACGAAACGCAACCCTTTCAGGATTGCTCAAGGGATTTTCTTTCTGGGTATCCCGAAGCGCCGCCAGCTGTCAAGCGCGGCAATCGGCACAACATCGGCCGCGCGGGTCTTTCCGACGACGCGCATCGACGGTATTGGAATTGAACCCTCCCCGCCTCAAGCAGCGGGGAATGCGCTCGCTTTCGCGGCTCAACCGCCCATGCTTATGGCTGGTTTCATTGACGAACCATTCTTTTCCGCGTGTTGTCACCATCACCATTTGTCTTTTTCGCAAAAGAGGGCGGCATGTCCAAACCAGTTGTCATGCATGCCACGGGAGCCCCCGGCGCCATGCGGCGGGAAGATCACGACCCCGGTTCGCCGCGACCCGGGCAGATCCGGCTGCACCAGAAAGCGGCAGGACTCAATTGTATCGACGCGTATCACCGCACCGGGCGCTATCCACTGCCCGCAAGGCCCGTCGCGCTGATTCCATGAAAAAGGGGGCTTGCCGAACGGGCAGGCCCCCTTCATTTTTACTTGCCATGGTTAAAAAAGATCGTCGCTCAACAACAGCACTGGCTGACATAGCAGCCGCAGGGATCGACCACCCGGCAACCGCAGGTATCGACCACCTGGAAACAGCCGCAGTTGTCCGCAACGGACCGATCGCTGCTGAGCTTCTGCTTCTTCCTGTCGGATTTACGGGAATCAGATTTTTTGTTGGACATGGTTAAGCCTCCTTAACGGGCATGGTTCCCCCCCTTGTACCGGGGTGAATGGTCATTTGGATATTCCCGGGCCACCTGATGATGGCCGGTGGTCCAGCCTCCGGCGCCACCATCGGTGGTGTAAGTGATGATCCCGGTTTTTATGTTGTATAGATTAACCATCAATTGGCGAATTGTCATAGGGCCACATGAAAATGATATGGGCGCACTCCGGTCCCATTTTAAACGGCCCGGTTTCATCCCATATCGGCATTTGGCGGCGGTTACCATCCAAGGCAGCTGGTTTGACATCATCGACCGGCCAGGTCGAAACCAGCGGCACGATTTTTAAAACAGGCTTTTTGAATCGACCGATTATTGCTGGATGTTTACCCGGTTTTATGTTAATCGATTTAAGTTTATTCCCGCCAGAATAGAGGAATTATGATAAGAAACAGGACACTTGTCATTGCCACACGCAACAAGGGCAAGACCGCCGAGATTCGTGACCTGCTCAACGCCTTTCCCGTTACCATCAAAGATCTGGATGATTTCGGTCCGATCCCGGAAGTGCTGGAAGACGGGGACACCTTTGAAGAGAATGCCTACAAAAAGGCCAGCTTCACTGCCAGGGTCTTGGGCTATCCGGCCCTCTCCGACGACTCGGGGCTGGTGGTGGAGGCGCTTAACGGAGCACCGGGCGTACACAGCGCCCGTTGGGCCGGTCCCGATGTCACCGATGCCGAGCGAGGAATCAAGCTGCTGGCAGAACTGGGAAACCAGGCCAACCGATCGGCGGCTTTTGAGTGCGTGATCTCCATAGCCTTACCCACCGGACCGGCGCTGACCTATGAAGGCCGCTGCGAAGGCACCATCACGCATGCGCCTGCCGGCACCAACGGGTTTGGTTACGATCCGGTTTTCTTCTATCCACCGTTGAACAAAACCTTCGCCCAACTGACCATGGCCGAAAAAAGCCGGGTCAGCCACCGGGGCAAGGCATTGCGGGTATTTCGGGATGAGTTTGAAAAGGTGATGAAATGGATCGACCGGCACATGCCGGAACCGGAAATGATCGGATGCCAGGGTCAACGGGGCGACACCTGAAACCATGCACCGTCCTTGTTGCCTGTTGGTACAAGGCACAGTGACCGCCGCGCGAGGGACAGCGGGCGCCTGAGCCTGAAATTGACAGGTTCACTGGTCACCGACCCGGATGAGATGCCGTGCAGGATGGCTTTATTACTGTCGAAAAGGGGTAACATCCATGTTGAAAAAAAATGAGGGGATCGACATTGCCCAGGAGTTGGGGGGAATCCAAAACATAGAACAGGCTCAGGCCCTGTTTGAAAAACGGCTGGACAAGGAGCAATTGTCCCGCATCCAGACGCTGAGCCGCCCGGATATCCTGATTAAGATTGCCAACGCCATCGCCATGTGCGATCCCGCCCGGATCTTCATCAACACCGGATCCGAAGCGGATCGTCAGTTTATCCGCCAGCTTGCCTTGAACAAAGGCGAAGAGGCGGTACTGGCTATGAAAGGCCACACCATCCATTTCGATCTCAGAGAGGAGCAGGGCCGCATCATTGACCGGACGTTTTATATCGCCAACCCGGATGAGAAGATCAGCAGCCTGGCAAACAAATCATTGAGAGATGATGCCCTGGTTGAAGTCCGCGAAAAGATGGCCGGCATCATGAGCGGTGCCACCATGGTGGTGGGGCTTTATATCCGCGGTCCCGTGGGCGCGGCGGCCTCCAATCCCGCAATCGAGATCACCAGCTCCGCATATGTCTGCCACAGCGCCGAAATCCTCTACCGCAACGCGTTTGCGGATTTCGAAAAAGAAGTTGACCGGTTGGGTCACTTTTACACGAACATCCACAGCGAAGGTCTCAACCGGCCGGAAGATCTGCCCAACGCACGGGTATTCATGGACCGGAGCCACCGCACCACCTATTCGTTCAACTGCACCTACGCGGGCAACACCCTGCTGCTGAAAAAAGGGAACCACCGCTTCTCCGTGGACAAAGCGGTGTATGAGGGAAACGGCAGGGAACTGGCCGAGCACATGTTCATCACCGGGATCGAAGGCCCCGGAGGCCGGGTGACCTGGGTAGCCGGCGCTGCACCATCCGGCTGCGGGAAAACCACCACGGCCATGGCCGGAAACCATTTTGTGGGCGACGACCTGGCCCAGATGTGGATCGACGAAAACGGCAGCGTGCGCTCCATCAACCCGGAATGCGGCATCTTTGGTATCGTGGAGGATGTGAACGGAGAGGGTGACCCGATGCTGATGGACCGGCTGAGGAATCCCGGTTCCGAAGTGATCTGGTCCAATGTGCTCATCGATGAAAACGGTGTTCCCCAGTGGACTGGAAACGGCGAAACCCTGCCCACCCGGGGCCGCAATTTTCAAGGGCCTTGGAAAAAAGGCCTCACGGATGCCGGCGGCAAGGAAGTCAAAATCTCGCATCCCAACGCCCGATGCACCATCTCCTCATCGGCCCTGGCCAACTACTCCGACAAAGCTGAAGCGCCGGAAGGGGTGGAAACCCGGGTGATCACCTACAGCGGTCGGGACAGCGACACCATGCCGCCCGTTTGGGCGGCTAAAAACTCCGACCACGGCGTGGTGATCGGTGCCTGCATCGTCTCGGCAGCCACAGCCACGGAAGTGGGCGCATCCGGCGTAAAGCGGGCGCCCTGGGCCAACGCACCCTTCATTCCCGGCGCGCTGGGGGATTATATGAAGGCCCAGTTCGATTTTTTTGGCAATACCGGTATCAAAGATGGAAAACGGCCGATTTTGGCCGGGTTGAACTATTTCCTCACCCATGAGGCCCGCGGCGGCAACGGCAAGAAATTGTTGGGGGAGAAAAAGGATGTCAAGGTCTGGCTGGGATGGTTGGAGCGCCGTGCCCATGGAGACGTGGATGCCATTGAGACGCCGATTGGTTTCATTCCCCGCTATGAAGACTTGAAGACGCTTTTTGAGACCCTGATCCAAAAACCCTATCCTAAAAATCTGTATGACCGGCAGTTCTCGCTTTATGTGGACAACATCCTGGCACGGAACGAACTTCAGACGACCGCATACGGCAAGGAGGAAAACATTCCCCGACTGCTCTTCGACGTGCTTCAAGAGCAGCGGGACGGACTGATTGCCCTGAAGACAAAATTCGGTCCCATCGTCACACCCGAGCAATTGCTGGAAGGAGCATAAGTTTTAAAACCCAAGCCACCCATCTTCAACGAATCTGCATCGGCGGCAGAAAAAGTTTCTGCCGCCCTTTCTTTTCTAAGGTCACAGGCAAATGGATCCCATGAACCATCAACGACTTGCATCAGCGGTGATCAACCGTCGCATGCTGGTGGCCCTGATGATGGGTTTCACCTGCGGGTTGCCCTTGCTGCTGACCCTCTCCGTGCTGCAGGCGTGGATGACCGAGTCGGGCGTGGATCTGACCACCATCGGACTGATGACCCTTGTCGGCCTGCCCTACACCTTGAAATTTTGCTGGGCGCCCCTCTTCGACCGCTACACCCTGCCGTTGATGGGCAGGCGGCGGGGATGGCTGCTTATAGCTCAATTGTCTCTGATGGCGTCCCTGGTCTGGCTGGGACTCAGCAATCCGACTGCCCACCCCGAGCTGCTGGCCGTGGCCGCCCTGGCCGTGGCCTTTTTCAGCGCGTCCCAGGACATCGTGGTGGACGCCTATCGCCGGGAGGACCTGCCCGACCGCGAATTGGGTTTGGGTTCATCGCTTTACATCAACGGCTATCGGGTCGGCATGCTGCTGGCATCCGGCGGCGGACTGATTCTGGCGGACCATATGCCCTTTTCCAGGGTGTACCTGATCATGGCCTTGTGTGTGCTGCCGGGGTTGATAACTACCGTACTGACCCCCGAGCCCCACGTAGCGTCTTTTCCCGTTACGCTCAAGGCTGCCGTGGTTGACCCGCTGGTGGAGTATTTCAGCCGGGCGAACGCCATGTGGATTCTGGCCTTTATCCTGATGTACAAAATTGGCGATACGATGGCTGCCGCCATGACCACGCCATTTTATCTGGACATCGGCTTTTCGAAGACCCAGATCGGCGCCGTGGTCAAGCTCTTCGGGTTCTGGGCCACTGTGGGCGGCACGATATTCGGTGGCATCATCATGATCCGGCTGGGTATCCTTCGTAGCCTCTGGATTTTCGGCATCCTTCAGGCCCTCTCCACCGCGGGATTTGCCCTGCTGGCGGTTATCGGTCCTAACTTGACGGCGCTCTCAGCAGTTATCGCCTTCGAAAACCTGAGCGGGGGAATGGGCACCTCAGCCTATGCGGCATACATGGCCAGCATCACCGACAAGCGCTTCACGGCTACCCAGTATGCCCTGCTGACCAGCCTTATGGGCGTCCCACGGGTGCTTGCCTCGGCCCCCACCGGTTTTATGGCCTCACACATGGGATGGCAGGGTTTTTTCGTCTTCTGTACCTTGATTGCCTTTCCCGGCCTGTTGCTGCTCCTGCGGATCGATGATCAACGGCAAGACCGACCCTGCTAAAATCCTTGTTTTCATAAATTTTCTGATTATGATAAGTCGAAACGGTTCTACAGGAGGCGTGATACCCCCGTGACACAAACCAAATCCCCCGCGCTGAGTCATTCCGACCGAATCCGGCAACTGGCCGAAGCGCGTCAGCATATATTGTCAATACCGCCCGAACAAGCCATGGCCGCCATCCTCGACCACTCGCAGCCAGCGGCATTGGTTCACTCGTTTCCGGAAGAGGATCTGCATCTGTTGATCCATGACCTTGGCCCGGACAATGCCCTTCCCCTACTCGCCCTGGCCTCCAACCGTCAGTGGGAATTCATGCTGGATATGGAGGTCTGGAAAAAAGACCAGCTAAACTATCCGCTGGCCACCACCTGGCTGGATTTGCTGCTGCGTGCGGACCCGGACCGGCTGGTCAAATGGTGTTTCGACGAGCGGCTCGAGTTTCTCGAGTTGTATCTGTTCCGGAACATCCAACTGCAGGTCAGGGAATCCGATCAGTTGCCATCCGACGTGGATGATGGATTTTTCACGGATGACGACACCTTCTACGTGCGCTTGGTGGACTACCCCGCGACCACACCCGAGACCAACGCGGCCAAGGACCGGCGCAATGAAATGTTGCGCATGCTGTTGCGCCGTATTTCCGGGTTCGACCATCCCCGCTACCAGGCCCTGTTGATGGAATCGGTGAGCCTGATTCCCGCCGAGACTGAAGAAGAGTTGTTCCGGCTGCGAAATGGTCGTCTGGCGGAAAAAGGGTTTTTGCCCTTTCACGAGGCGATCGGCGTCTATCAACCGTTGAGGCCCGGCGATCTAACGGCCCGGGGCAAGAAATCCTTACGCCCGCTAACGCCTGACGATCCCCAGTTTCCGGTGCCCCAGTTTGCCGCCGCGTTCCTTGACGGGGACAATCTTTTTGTGCGCGCGTTGAAGGGGATCCGCGACCAGCATGTGATCCAACAGCTACAAGGAGAACTGGCCGGTCTGTGCAACCAGGTCATCTCGGCGGACCAGGCAGTCATCCGGAACCGCGACCAACTGAAATCGGTGGTAACCAAGGTCAGCGGCTATTTAAGCATCGGGCTCGAGCGGATGACCGTAAGCGGGGATGGCAATCGGGAACCCCTGGCATCTGCACTGTTGCAACGGCATTTGATGTCGGATATCTTCAGAAACGGATTTGGTGGCGTCTTGAAGCTGAAATGGCAAGCCGCAAACTGGCGCAAAGAGAGCTGGTGCCAGTCACAACAGCTGGATCTCACCTTCTGGGACGAGGCATGGCTGGGGTTGTTGGGCGGGTTGCTGATCGACCGTCCGCGGTATTACGATCCGTCGGCTGCCGGTTCGATTTACCGCGATTTTCTGACCTTGGAAGAGATCGACGCGACCGGTCGGGGGCTGGCGCAGGTAATTGCGGTGGACCAACTGTTCGAGCGCATGAATGCAGTCATTGCCGCGGATGCGGGCATCCGACGCTTGACGTACAAAAACCTTCTGCTCACGATGTGGGCCAGGGCGTCTGTGAAAGCACCGGCGGCCGGCACGGTCACGACACCGCCCCTTGCCATCCCGCTTTCAACCTTCAAGGCATTCTATAGGGACCTTTGGACAGACCGTGCCGGCCAGCGCATTATCGGCATTGGAAAAAAAACCGCGTTTCTTGAATGGGCCGCAGCGTCCTCGGGGCTGTCGCCCGAGGATCTATCCGATAGCCTGGGCATTGTCTTCGAGGCACTTTTCGATGAAATAGAACGTGAACTGGCACCTGTGAAAGCAGGCAACCTTGATCCACGTCATGTCAATCTGTTTCTGCTCGCTCACTGATTTGGCGATCCACCCTCAGGTCCTTTCATGCAGATGATCGGTATACTCTGCTCGACAGGAGCCGCCTTTTTCTGGGCCGCCGCTGTCATCATGTTCAAAAAGAGCGGCGAAACCTTCTCTCCGATGGCCCTGAACCTGTTCAAGGGGGTGGTCACGCTGTTGCTGCTGGTGCCGACCCTCTGGTTTGCCGGCATAGCGCTTTTCCCGATCCGGCCGCCCAACGACTGGGTGCTGTTCAGCATTTCCGGCCTGCTTGGCATCACCCTGGCCGACACCTTCTTCTTCATGGCCCTCAAGCGCCTCGGTGCCAGCCGATGGGCCGTTGTGGACTGCCTCTACCTGCCATTCATCATCCTCATATCCGCTCTTTTTTTAAATGAATCCATCGGGTTCAAAGGATTGTTTGGGGCTCTTCTGGTGATGGCCGCCATCGGAACGGAAGCCTTTTCCGGGTCGACGGCAGCGATGTCTCGGGATGATTTTTGGATTGGGCTGGTCTTCGGCGTACTGGCCGTGATTCTGATTGCGGGAAGCGTGGTCATGGTAAAACCGCTTCTGGAGGAGACCAGCGTCCTGTGGGCAAGCTTCGTCAGGCTGCTCGCCGGGGTTGCCGGCCTGTTCGTCATTGCGGTGGTTCATCCCCAAAGGCGGGTGATCCTTGCAGCGCTGTTGCCCTCATCGGCATGGAAGATCGTCCTGCCGGCATCCATTGTCGGCAATTACATGGCCATGCTGGCATGGCTGGCGGGATTTAAATATACGCTGGTTTCCGTGGCGGCCATCCTGAATCAGCTCTCTACGATTTTCACTTTTATTCTGGCCGCCGTTTTCCTGAAAGAGCCGGTAACCTTGCCGCGGATGATCGCCATCGCCATGGCGGTGTCCGGTGCGCTGCTTGCCGCTTCCGCCGTGTAACGGAAATTAGTCGAACAGGTAACGGTGAATCATATCCGCCAGGCCGTCTATGAGCCGGTCGGCATCTTGATCTTCTCCGAAGATGGTGATCGAGCAGATAATCTCTTCAACGGCGGCTGAAATGACATGGGCGGCAGTCTTGATGTCCGTTATTCTCAGTTTGTCTCGAAATTGTTCGATGAAGCGTTCGACGTGCCGGAGGCTTTGCCGATCCATCTCGTTGAAGACGGCTTCGACTTCCGGGTCGGAGTAGCGCATGGCCAGGACTTCCCGGTGAAACTGGGGATAGGGCTCGTGGGCTTCCAGCATGGCTTTGATCAGGCGGTAGACACTCTCTTTTCGATGGTTCGGATCGAACTGGTGCTCGCCTAAGATCCGCACGATCTTTTCTTCGATGTGCTCCCTGAATAGCTCCATGAACAGTTCTTTTTTGTCCTTGAAATAAGAATAGAAGCTGCCCACGGAGACACCGGCGGCCGCAGCGATCTCCTTGGCATTGGTGCCGTGGAATCCGTTCTTCGCGAACTGGTCTTTTGCCGCCACGAAAATGCGGTGTTTGGTTTCAATACTCCGTTTTTGCTGGGGAATTCTGGTTTTTGGTTCCGTTGCTGCCATGCGGCTCCCTTTCTATGCAATGATTCATACCCAATTCCCGTCACGCGGTCAATAAAAGTGAAATAATGTTTGTGTTCGTGTTGACATAACGATTATCGTACTGATCTTGTACATAAGAACAGATCAATCAACTGGACTTGCTAACCAATATGGAGGGTTATCATGATAAAATCTTTGAATATAATGGCGATGATAATGGCAGCGATGATGACGGCAGGCGTGGCCATGGCAGGAAGCGTGGATATCGGGCTGGGCCGAATGGATCAGGCGGAGTTCGACACCCTGAAACAAATGGTCAGCGGCAGCTATCTGCCGGCTGAATCGATAAGTACGGAAGTCCGTCAGGAGACACATGTGGCTGAATTCAACCAGACAGATGTGGATGACATCCGGCAGGCAATGGCGGCCGGCTACACCGGGCAGGATGCGAATGAAACTGTAGCCGATAGCGGCAGCGGCATGGTGGATATTGGCACCGGTGAAATGGCAACCAGTGAATTTTGCGACCTGAACAAACTGGTGGCCAGCAACACCGCGACCAACCCGGAGGGCGGTTTCGATTTCATCTGCCCGTAAGTGCGTGCAGATCGTTTACCGTTCGGCACGACGCAATACCAATTACCTGCGCTCATTCACGCGGTACAATCCCGATAATAAGGCCTGTTAGCACACGTTGATCGTGCTGCGCAGGCCTTTTCTTTTCAGGTCTCGGGCAGACAGCTGCCTGATTAAAGCCCCCTACCTCGGGTTGACACCCAACAAACATGAATAAAAGTTCATTTTTTACTTGACAACATAACCGCCCGGCCATATGGTTCACTTGAAACTTGAACAATTCGTCATGTTCATATACTTCAGCAAAACCAAAAGGAGGGCACGATGAAAAAATTAACCTTAGCAGTCTCCATCATGGCAGTAGTGGCAGTCAGCCCGGTGTCGGCAGATATGGTGGACATCGGAACGGGCCAGATGGACAATTCTGAATTTATCGCCTTGAAAGCGATGGTACAGGGGCGGCACACAGCCTACGCGCCAGCCGTTTCCCCCTCGCGCGAACGCACCGAGCGATACGGGATGGTAGAAATGGCCCGAGCAGACTATCAAGCCCTTCGCGACAAAGTGGCAGGTCGCAGCACCGTCGTCGATGCGAGGCCGGTGGCCAAACCGGTCCAGATGGTCAATATCGGCACAGGCGAAATGCCCATGGATGAATTCATCGCTTTGAAAAACATGGTCGAGGACAGGCAACTCTTCAGGGTGGATCACCTGACAGCATCGCTTCCGTAACATTTCCAAAATGGGCGCCGATCAGTTAAATACGTCCGGCAAATACGTCCGGGCGAACTTGCCATTACACAAACGGCCACCTCGTTGAAACATCGGGGCGGCCGTTTTTATGTCCCACGGTCGATTTCGGCCAGCCACGGACTGGATGAAAAAACAGGACGCCACGTCGACCCGCAATGCAACATGCGTGGCGACCTGCATTCGGTCAAACGGCAGGGCACGAAAAATAACAAATCGAAATATTTCAGGAAATGTCCGTTGGATGCCCAGAAAGGGCCTCTTGTCGAGGCCTGCGACGATCCCAACTGACGCGCCGGTCTTTTCCACTGCGACGCTCAGGGATATGAACGGCGTAAGTAAACTGACGCCGGTCTACCCCGGAACGCCTTCCGCCGTTGTCTTGAACCGCCGTTGTTTTCATCTGGATTCAGTTCGCCTCAAATTGCTGAAGAGTTAGGATGACCCTTCCCGGATATCATGGGATGGGCTCGCTATAGCGGCAGTGAGAAAAGGACATGAACAATATACTTCTTTTAAATTCATGCAAGAATCGCGCTATATCTCTAGTGCAAATTGAACCGATATGTATTTCAGATAGTTGTAACCATTGTCGATGAATATTACCACAGCGATGTGAAATTAATGATCGATTAAATAGGAAAACTTTTTCCACTAAGAAAAAATATTCTCAACAGCCACGAAGGCCTCATGAGATCGGTTGGATGACTGGCAGGGTAAAACAATCGATCAGGATGCTTTTGCGGGGGACGATGCCGATTGGTTCTCGGAATCCAGCATCATTTTGCCGATTTTCTGGGAAAGGGCTTCGACCGTGTAAGGCTTGCAGATCATCTCGCTGCGGCTGTGGGCCAGTATGTCGCTGGTTCCCACGGCATCGCTGAACCCGGTAGACAGCAGGATCGGCGTGTTCGGAAAGAGACCGCGGATGTGGCCATAAAGCTCCCGACCGCCCATGCCGGGCATGATCATATCGAGAATCACCAGATCGAATGAACTGGGCTCGCGGGATAGACACGCCAGGGCGTCCGAACCATTATCCGTCGCCGTGACACTGTATCCGAGGCCCTCTAAGAGCGCGGTCCCCGCCTGCAGCAATTCACGCTCATCATCGACCAGCAGGATGCGGCCCTTTCCCATTTGAATGCGGGGCAGATGCGCAGGTGCCTGACAGGCGTCCGATGCTGCCTGAAAATACAAGTGAAACGTGGTTCCCTCTCCCGGTTTTGAGGCGACTGTGATGGCGCCCTTATGGTTTTTTACCACACCATATACCGAAGCCAGACCCAGGCCGGTACCCCGGCCCATCTCCTTGGTCGTAAAAAAGGGTTCGAATATCCGTTCCTGTGTCTTTTCATCCATGCCGGTGCCGGTATCGGTGATCTGCAGGTGAACGTAATCCCCGGGAGCCAGTTCCATGGTTTGCTTGATGACAGGAGATATGGCCTTCAAATCGGTGATAACGGTCAACTCACCACCATCCGGCATGGCATCTGACGCATTGACCAGCAGATTCAGCAACACCAGTTCCATTTGCCCCTGGTCGGCATAAACGCGCGGCAGATCCTGGAGGAGATCGAGATGGATGGTCAGTTGTTTACGGGTCCGGCCGAATGCGCTCAGGGTCTCCTTGATGAGCTGGTTCAGACAAAGCAGCGTCGGACGGTATTTTCCTTTGCGTGCGTATCCTAAAAGCTGGTGGGTCAACGATGCCCCGGTCTGGATTTGCCGCTCGATTCTGTCGAGCCGCTCCGAACAAGATTTACCCGCGCCGGTTTCCATTCTGACCAGGGAAATGTTTGCCTGTATGCCCATCAGCAGGTTGTTGAAATCGTGTGCAACGCCTCCTGCCAACGTACCGATGGCCTCCATTTTCTGAGATTGAAAAAGCTGGGCCTGCAATTCGCGTTCCCCGGTCAGGTCTTTCAACAGGCAGATGATGTTGCATATTTCCCCTTCGGTATCCAGGTTCGGCGATGCGCTGACACTGAAAAAACGCCGAGATCCGTCCGCGTGCAGCAACTTGATGGGAAAACCCGATAATATTGCCCTTTCGACGCTGACTTTTCGGAATGCGTCGGCATAGTCTTGAAGGTGGTATGGCAGGATGAATTCTGAATAATGGCGGCCAACCACATTTTCCCGCGGATGGCCAAGAATGTTTGTCCATTCCGGATTGACATAGGTAAATACGCCCTGAGGGTCCATGGTGCAGATGACAATGGGCGCATTTTCGCTCAATGATTTGAACTGCTGCTCGCTGTCAGCCAAGGCCAGCTGCGTGTTGCGATATTCCGAAATATCACGCAGCACCACGAGATACCCGAATAGATAGTTGCCATGTTTCAGCGGCGTTCCGACAAGATCGAAATAGCGTTCCTGGTTGTCCTTTCGCAGACAAACTTGCTGCCGCAACCCTTTCTTTCCGATAAACTCGACCATGTCGGGCCAACCGGGAATCAGCCGATCCGCGGTCGGGGCGGTCCTATGGTTGCCACTCTGTCCGGTCAGCCGGGCGGCTGCGGGATTCAAATCCAGAACCCGCTGATGCCGGTCAAAGACAAATACCGCATCCTGCATGTTGTTAAGCATCACGTCGTAGGCGATGGGAACGACATCCAACAGCCGGTAGCGAAAGACACCCCACCCGAAAGCAATGCCGCTGACGGTGAACACGACGGGCGTTAGATCAAAATCCGAAAACACGGGCATATGGAAAATGTACATGGCATTGCCGATCCAAGGGACGGAGACGCCAATCAGCAGGGAAATGACCTGTCCCTTATACCGGGCGGGGGTGGTAATCATCGACCGGACAAGCAGGATCGTACCTATCAGCATGAGAAAATAGCAGTACCCCGTATGGATCCAGAACCCGGGGCCAAAATGCCGGTAAAGAAGATCGAACGGTTCAACGTGGACGATCTCCGCCCCGGTAAAAACCCAGCCGTGGAATTCATTGGTCCAGACAAGGGCCACGATGAGCAGGGGAACGGACAGAATCAGTGCCTTTCGAAAAGGGTTGATCAGATTGTCGCGACGGGTATATCTAAGGACAACCCCCAACAGCGCCGGCGGGACCGATACGATGCAGAAAAACTGCATATTGGCCCAGAAGACTTTTTCGGGAAGGGCGTAAGCGGCCAGCTCGAATATATGCATGGCCGACCACAGGGAGACCGCCAGCATCAAGATCGTGAAGGATCGCGTGTGGATAGTGGTCGTGGTTTTCCAGGCCGTACCGGCCAGCGCAAGTGAAATAACCGATGCGGCAACCAGTGAAATCGTATAAGGGTGGGTCATCCAGTGCATGAATCGCTCCGCAAGAGATTAGAAATAGAGGCCAGGCTGATAATAGTCGATCCGATGCCGGTTGATTTATAATGAGTCACCGCCGCGTTTGTCAATCCGCCCGTGGAAAACGGGTGCCGACAGCAGCTGGTCGATCAATTGTGACAAAGATTGCCCACATATCTTTTTAACAAAAAAACATTAAGTTACATTATATCGAATGGATTGCCGGGTCATTCGGAATCGTGATCGAAAAGATAGCCGACGGATCGAAGGCTCTTAAAATAGACCGGGCTTCTGGGATCGGGCTCGAAATATTTGCGGAACCGGACAATAAAGTTGTCCACTGTGCGCGTGGTGGTTTTCCTGGAATACCCCCAACCGATCTGCAACAGTTTGTCACGGGAAAGCGGCTTGCCGCGATTGGCGATAAACAGTTTGAGGACCTTGGATTCCTGTTCGGTAAGAGAAATCTGGCCCATACAGCAGCTTGCGGTATTGGTTTGGAAATCGATGCAATTGTCGCCAAATCGATAGGTGTCGAAGGATGGGAGGACCGAACCGCCGTTTTCCTGATTCCAGCCGACGCGTTTGAGCAGACGCTCGACACGAAGAAGCAGCTCTTCCAGGTTGAACGGTTTGGCCAGGTAATCGTCCACACCGAAGGCCAGTCCCTTGATCCGGTCATCCGGATCGCCTTTGGCTGAAAGAATCAAGATAGGCAGCCGCTCGTCTTCCAACCGGATGCTCTGAAGGATGGAGAGCCCGTCTATGCCCGGCAGCATGATGTCCAGGATAACCAGATCCGGTCCGATCTCTTTCCATTTATTCAGGCCGGCCACGCCGTCCGGAGCGATTGCCACCTCGTACCCCTGAAGCGTCAGGTTCAGTTGGATACCTTCGGCGATATGCCGATCATCTTCGATGATGAGAATACGCTTTTTATGGGTTTCCATAATGGCTGCTCCTGTTGGGATAACTATTCCAGGGCCGGCAGAATCAAGGTAAAGGTCGAGCCTTTGCCCCGCCCCGGGCTTTCGGCCAGCACCCTTCCCTTATGGAGACGGGCGATGTTTTGCACCAGATGCAGACCCAACCCGCTGCCCTTGGCCGTCATATCGTCCGATCGGCCGATCTGGTAAAATTTACGGAAAATCTTTTTCATCTCTTTGTGTTCGAAACCGATACCGTTGTCTGTAAACCGGATGTACGTCCGTTGGCGCTTGGGCTCGATGAAGATGTCGACTTGCGGCATTTCTGCGGCATTGTATTTGATGGCATTGGTCAAGAGATTCATCAAGAGCATTTCAAACAGGTTCCGGTTGATTCGCTGATAAACGGGCACGGTGTCCGGGCCGTGGACGGCAATCCGGCACTCTTCGAAGAGGTGGGCGTTTTCCTCCAGAAACTGGTTCACCGTTTTGACCATATCACAGACAACGAATTCGCCCATGTAGCTTTTGCTTTCCAGCTTGGCCAGGTTCAGCATACGGTTGATATTCTGGGTCAGGCGATCCACGTCGATGAGCATATACCCGATGTATTTCAGCTGATCGTCCCTCGACAGTTCGTACCGTGAGAAGGTCTGCAGGTAAAGCTGAAGGGAGGTCACCGGTGTCTTGAGTTCATGGGTGAAGTTGTTGATAAAATTGTTCTGCATCCGGTACAGCTGCATGGTCTTCTGGCTGAACACGAAAATGATGAAAATGCCCAGCAATATGATGCCGATCAGTATGCTCAGGACAAGAATCACCACCCATGTGTCGGCGGCAAACACCTGATCCTGCTCGATGTTGAACCGTACCATGGCCGAGCGCAGACCGCTGCTGGCCTCAATATACCAGTAGATATAGAGAAAAAGCGAAACCACCAGGGCCGTGACGGAGAAGATGAACACCAGTATGGGATGGAAAAGCCACTTCACCTGCTTCATGGGTTGCGGTGAGTCCTTTGCTTGAAATGACGCGATGGCGGCGGCCCGAACCATTCCGTGCATGGCCGGTATCGGTTCGCATGCGTCCGGAGATGGCAGCTTCCGGACGGGCACGATTGAGCAATACTACCGGTTTTCGATGTACATTTCAATGCGGGAGCAACACCGCAACAGGAAATTTCCTTGACCGGTCCGCATCCCCATATTAAGTTATAATCATATTTTCCTTCCTGATTAGTTGTGCCCGATCATCGATGGTTAACGTTCCGCTTCCAGTGAACCGTGTTGCCTGGTGGGCCGCTGCTGCCTTTATTAATCTTTCGGACATGGGAGCATCCGTTGAAATGAACCTGTCGTTTCAACGGGTTTTCGTTTTACTAACCGGAAACCAAAAAGGGGGAAATCATGAGCGAGAGTGTCTACAAAGTCATCGAATTGGTAGGAACCAGCACCTCGTCCTGGGAGGATGCGGCCAAAAATGCGGTGGAGACCGCGTCCAAGTCGTTAAAGGATCTGCGGGTGGCGGAAATTTCCAAGCTGGATATGAAGGTGGAAGGAGGCAAGGTCACCGCTTTTCGCTCACGGGTGAAGCTCTCTTTCAAATATGCCACGTAATATTTGCCGGATTGGCAACCATTCGGCCAGGCTGCCCGATAGCGGGCAGCCTGGCTTCGCCTTGTCAGGCTATCCCATGGCCCGCGACATCAGATCGCCGACCATTTTGGAAAAGCGCGCAGGATTGTCGAGCTTTCCGCCCTCGCTGACCACGGCCATGTCAAATAAAAGCTGGCTGTAGTCTTTCAACTCGGGATTGTCCCGGTCATTCTCGAAGAGGGTCTTGATCTTCTCCACCACCGGGTGATCCATGTTCAATTCAAGGACTCGCTTGACTTCGTTCGGTTTCTGCCCGGATGCCTTGAGCAGTTTTTCCATATAGGCGCTCATGTCCCAGGTGTCACCAGAGAGGCAGGACACTGAGTCTTTGAGCCGCGACGAGGGCTTGACCTCCTTGATCTTGTCCTCCAGGTGCCCCTTGATAAAGCCGAACAGCGCATTAAAGGCTTCCTTTTTGGTCTCGTCCACCGTGTCCAGGTCCAGGTCACCTTTTTCGGCGCTCTTCAAGGGCTTGCCGTCATACTCGGTCAATGACTGCACCACCCACTCGTCCACCGGATCCGTCATCAACAGCACTTCAAAGTCCTTCTCTTTGAGGCGCTCGAGGTGGGGGCTGTTGACCAGGGCGGACAGCTTGTCGCCGGTGATGTAAAAAATCTCCTTCTGATCGGCCTTCATGTTTTTCACGTAATCGTCCAACGATACCCATGCGTCTTCGGATTTGGTGGTCTTGTAGCGGATCAGGGTGGCGATCTTGTCTTTGCTGGCCGGATCGGTGTGAACCCCCTCCTTCAGCACGGCGCCGAATTCGTCGTACAATTGATTGTATTTCTCCACATCCATCTTGCCCAGCAGGTCGAACAGTTTCTTCACTAAATTCTTGCGGATATTCAGCACCAGCCGGTCCTGCTGCAGGATTTCGCGGCTGACGTTCAGGTTGAGATCCGAAGCATCCACCACGCCTTTGACGAACCGGAAATAATCGGGCATCAGCTCCTTGCAGTCGTCCATGATGAACACCCGCTTGGAATAAAGGTGGATGCCGTGGCGGCGCTCGGGTGTAAACAGGTCGAAGGGGGCCTTGGAGGGGATATAGAGCAGGGCATCGTACTCGGTGGTCCCCTCGAACTTGAGATGGAGCCGCTCCATGGGCGGGTTCCAGTCGTGGCTCAAATGCTTGTAGAACTCTTCGTATTCTTCGTCCTTGACGTCGTTTGAATTGCGCGCCCAGATGGCCTTCATGGAGTTGAGCGTCTCTTCGCGCATCACCTTGCGCGTGGTGGCGCCGATGGGCTTGCCATCCTTGTCCTTGATCACCTCTTCATCGGGCAGCGGTTCGTCGCGCTCGACCTCCATGGTAATCGGATAACCCACGAAATCGGAATGCTGCTTGACGATGCTGCGGATGGTCCACTGGTCGGTAAAATCCTTCTCGTCCTTCTCCTTTTTTTTCAGCGCCAGGGTGATCGTCGTGCCCCGGGAGGCTTTCTCGGTCTCTTCGATGGTGTAAGATCCGTCTCCGGACGAGACCCATTTGACTGCCTTGTTCGCATCCACGCCGGCGGAGCGGGTCACCAGGGTAATTTTATCGGCCACCATGAAAGCACTGTAAAAACCCACGCCGAACTGCCCGATCAACTCCGGTATCAGTGTCTCCTGGCCTTTGGCCTGCTCGAGGGCTTCCATGAAGCTGGCGGTGCCGCTCTTGGCGATGGTGCCGATATTTTCCATGACCTCATCGTAGGTCATGCCGATGCCGTTGTCCGAAATTTCGAAGGTCTGCTTGATAGCATCGGGTTTGAGCTGAATCTTGAACTCGTTGTCTTCACCCAGGATGCCGGGTTCGGTTTCAGCCTTGTATCGGACTTTATCAATGGCGTCCGATGCATTGGATATCAATTCCCGCAGAAAAATGTCCTTGTTGGAGTAGAGGGAGTTGATAATCAGGTTGAGGATCTGCTGCACTTCGGTCTTGAACTGATGGGTTTCCTGCTTGGCTTCCATTGGCTCTCCTGCATCTTCGTTATCAAGCTTTTATCAATGGTTATAATTAGTTCGACGGTCGACGATGAACAATTATGGGCGTGATTTGCCGTTTGTCAAGGCAGGAAAAACGGTTTAACCGATAAAAACCAGCCGGTTCCCCAATGCCCACCGACAGCTGTTTCGATCCGAGAAAAAAAGAGCCGCAGAAAAATGGCTGCGACCTACAAGGGTGTGGTTCAAAAACAAAAACGCATGATACCCTATAAATTTTAGTGGGTTATTGCTTTTTTGCCGAAGCCCTGCACCAGGGTTCAAAATATTGAACTTCATGGAAATAATTGTTTTTTACAATAAATATTAATATGTTATACCGTGATATGCCCAAAACCGGGTTTATGATTTTGAACCTTTCGCATCGTGATCCGGCGCTTGATCTCTCTGGGAAACAGGCGACAACGACCCAGAAAAAACAACAGGTGTTTAATTTTATTAATTTTTAGCACCGATCAATTATTTTTTCGCCCTAAAAACTAAATTTGGCAAGATGTTTGCTTTTCCTTAATTTCAACCTAATAATTTTCATCTGTTCTCCTCCTTAACGGTTAATCGGCTTCATCCCGATTAACCGTTTCCTTTTTGGGCCCTCGAAATAAAATTGCAAAATTCCAACCAACCGGCTAAAATTGCGCTCAACTCATGAAGCGATCCAATAGATTCCTTGTGAACCAGGGGGACCCCGGTCCGAAATAAATTCACCCGGTGTGAAATCATTGATGACCGGAACCCCGACCCTGCCCCGGAACGATTGGCTCATTGTAAAAACGCTGGATCGCTTCCATTTCTTCGTCGCTCGCATTAAGCAGGAATCGTTGCCGTCCTTTGGCAGAACCCCGTCGTGGTGGTAAAGGGCCGTAAGGTTACGGCAGGTTCTACCGGTCGCCATTTCTCCGTCAACCACAAAACAGCTCGGCCAATTGGCAACACATGGAGGTGGGAATGAAAACCAAAAAATGGGTCTTTGGCTTTGACGAACTGGATGCCGTAAAAAAGCATGTGGGCGAGGATGCAGATGCCGTTCGGGGGCTGCTGGGCGGCAAAGGGGCAAACCTGGCTGAAATGGTTCGCATCGGATTACCGGTTCCCCACGGATTTACTGTGTCCACCGAGGCCTGCAATGCCTTCCTCAAGTCCGGCGGAACCTTTCCCAAGGGTATGTGGGACCAGGTCCTGTCAGCACTTCAAACAGTTGAAGCCAAGACGGAAAAGCGCTTTGGCAGCGACGAGAATCCCCTGCTGGTCTCCTGCCGGTCCGGTGCCAAGTTTTCCATGCCGGGAATGATGGATACGGTGCTCAACATCGGCCTCAACGACCAGACGGTGGCGGCCATGATCCGCCTCACCGACGATCCCCGTTTCGTATACGATGCCTACCGGCGACTGATCCAGATGTTCGGCAGTGTCGTTATGGGGATCGACGACGAACCGTTCGAAGCGGTGATCACGGCCGCCCGCAGGGCTGCCGGCGTTGAAAAGGATACCGAGCTGTCGGCAGACGACTGGCAAAAGGTGACCGAACAGTTTAAAGCCTTGTACCGCCGTCACACGACCCACGACTTTCCGGTGGATCCATTCAAGCAGCTCAAAATGGCCACCGAGGCAGTGTTTAAAAGCTGGAACGGCAAGCGGGCAGTGGATTATCGCACGGCAGCCGGCATCGATCACAGCCTGGGCACGGCAGTCAGCATCGTCACCATGGTTTTCGGCAACATGGGCGATGACTGCGCCACCGGTGTGGCCATGACCCGCAACGGTTCCACCGGGGAAAACCATCTGGAAGGCGACTACCTGACCAATGCCCAGGGCGAGGATGTGGTAGCCGGCATCCGCATGACCCGGGACATTTCCCTTTTGAAGGAGGAGATGCCTGCGGCCTACACCGAATTCGAACGCATCGCCGGCCTGCTCGAAAAACACTACCGGGAAATGCAGGATATGGAGTTTACCATCGAGAAAGGCAAACTGTGGATGCTCCAGACCCGCGACGGCAAGCGAACGGCCCAGGCGGCGGTTCGAATTGCCGTTGAGATGGCCGAAGATGGATTGATCGATCGACAGACGGCGGTGCTGCGGATCAAACCGGAACAAGTGGACTTTTTCCTTCACCCGCAGTTCGACCCCAAGGCCACCGCCGGTGGCAAACTGCTGGCCCGGGGCCTCAACGTCTCCCCGGGAGCGGCCGTGGGACAGGTGGCCTTCGATGCCGACATGGCCGAAGCCTGGGCCAAAAACGACGGGAAATCAGTGATCATGGCCCGCCCGGAGACCAAACCCGACGACGTGCACGGCATGCTGGCTGCCCAGGGCATTCTCACCAGCCGCGGCGGCCGCACCAGCCATGCGGCCCTGGTGGCCAGGCAATTCGGCAAACCGGCAGTGGTAGGCGCCTCGGCAATCACCATCGACCTGACCAACCGACTGATGACCATCGGCAGCCAGACCATCCACGAAGGCCAGTGGATTTCCATCGACGGGACTACCGGTGTGCTATATGAAGGCAAGCTGGATACCATGGTCCCGGACATCAAAGACCCGTGGTTGATCAAACTGCTCTCCTGGGCAGACGAATTCAGAACCCTGGGGGTGTGGGCCAACGCCGATTACCCCCGTGACGCCAGCCGGGCATTGGAGTATGGTGCCCAGGGCATCGGCCTGTGCCGGTCCGAGCACATGTTCTTCGAAACCGACCGGCTGCCCCACTTTCAGCGGATGATTTTGACCGACTACCCCGTGGAGCGCAAAGAGGCCCTGGCCGCCCTGCTGCCGTTCCAGCGGCAGGATTTTGCCGGCCTGTTCCGGGTCATGAAGGGCCGGCCGGTGATCATCCGCCTGATCGATCCGCCGCTGCACGAATTCCTGCCGGACCTGGTTGAGCTGGTATCCGAGTTGGCCGACCTGAAAATCCGGCTCAAGCACGCAACGGACATGGCCGCCATCGATGCGCTGCTTGCGGAAATCCGCCAGAAGGAACAGCTGCGCAAGCGGGCCCAGAGCCTGCGGGAGGCCAACCCCATGCTGGGCCTGCGGGGGGTTCGACTGGGCATTTACATACCGGAACTGACCACCATGCAGGTACGGGCCATCTTCGAAGCCGCCTGCCTGGTGGTGAAAGAGGGCATCGACGTGCACCCGGAGGTGATGATCCCGCTCACCAGCCACGTCAACGAACTGGTCCGCCAGCGCTCGGTGCTGGAGGCCGAGGCCAGGGCCGTCATGACCGAGAATGGAATGGAGATCGCCTATAAGTTCGGCACCATGATCGAGCTGCCCCGTGCCGCCCTCACGGCCGACCGGATCGCCGAGCATGCGGAATTCTTCTCTTTCGGCACCAATGACCTGACCCAGACCACCTTCGGCATCTCACGGGACGACGCGGAAACCGGGTTTCTCATCGAATACATGGAATCCGGCATCCTCCCCGCCAACCCCTTTGCCACGTTGGATCGGGACGGTGTGGGAGCGCTCATCGACATGGCCGTGCGGAGAGGCCGGGCCGCGAAACCGGATCTGGAATGCGGCATCTGCGGCGAACACGGCGGCGATCCCAAGTCGATCGCGCTGTGCCATGAACTGGGACTGACCTATGTTTCCTGCTCCCCCTTCCGGGTGCCTATCGCCAGGCTGGCGGCGGCCCATGCCGCCCTGCGTGACAAAATGAAAACAAGGGGCTGATGAGAAGATAAGTCTCCGCCATGATCCAGGAGGTGCCATGATCCGCGCAGGAACGATCGTCGTTGTCCTGTTCACGTTGTGTTTGGTTTTCAGCGGGAGTGTGGCCGCAGCAGTGTCAAAAGCACCGGACATTCCCGCATCTTTGGAGCCCTGGCGGGAATGGGTGCTTCACGACCAAGCGGATTGGTCATGCCCCACCCAATTTGACGACGGGACGATTCGACGCTGCTGGTGGCCGTCGAGGCTGACCGTAGATGTGGGAAGCCTGGGCGGCCTGTTCGAACAGCAGGTGATTGTATATGCCTCCACCTGGGTGACCCTTCCGGGCGACCAGGCCCACTGGCCCGAATCGGTATCCGACGGCAACCATGCGCTTCCCGTGGTGGACCGCGACGGTCGTCCGTCCATCTGGATGGAACCCGGGGAGTACCCGGTCAAAGGGGCCTTCGTCTGGAACGCGCTTCCGGAAGTTCTCCAGGTCCCGGCGTCCACAGGCATTCTGTCTTTGACCGTCGACGACCGGGAAATCGCCGACCCCGACCTTGATCCCAACGGCCACCTCCGACTGCACGGCCAAGGCGGAACCGCCCGGCGGGAAGACTCCATGACGGCCGACCTGTTCCGGCTGATCGAGGATGACATCCCCATGCGGCTGATCACCCGGATCCTGCTCGAGGTCTCCGGCCGGCCCCGCGAAATCCGCTTGGCCTCTCTGCTGCCCGACGGCGCCACGGCGATGAAAATCGACAGCCCGCTGCCCGCCCGCCTGACCCATACGGGCGACCTGCTGATCCAGGCCCGCCCCGGCCGCTGGGATGTCCGGGTGACGGTACGTCTGGAGGGTCCGGTGAAAAGCCTTTCCACGGGGGAGGGTCGCTACGGCGATGAGGTGTGGTCTTTCAAGGCCTTCAATGGGCTGCGCATGGTGAAGGTTCTGGGTGCGCCGACGATCGAGCCGTCGCGAACCCGCATGCCCGACGAGTGGAAAGGGTTTGCCGCCTACCAACTCAAACCCGGCGCCGCCCTCTCCTTCGAGGTTCTCCGCAGGGGCGACCCGGATCCGGCGCCGGATCAGCTGGACCTGGTGCGCACCTGGTGGCTGGATTTTGATGGGTCCGGGTTTACGATCCATGACCGCATCGGCGGCACGTTGAGCCGAACCTGGCACTTGTCCATGCCGGCGCCCATGGAATTGGGACGGGTGGCCGTGGATGGTCAGGATCAGCTGATCACTCTTCAGGGGGAGGGGCCCTCGCCCGGCGTCCAGCTGCGCCGCGGTCAACTGAACCTGGAGGCGGACAGCCGCCTGGCGCGAACGTCATCGATCGTTCCCGCCATCGGCTGGGATCACGATTTTAAAAGCCTGCGCGGCGTGCTTCACCTGCCCCCGGGCTGGACCCTGTTCTCCGCCGCCGGTGTGGATGTTCCTCCCGGGGCATGGCTCCAGCGCTGGACCCTGTTGGACTTTTTCCTGGTCCTGATCATCGCCGTCAGCGCCTATCAAATACGCAACCGGGCAACAGGCCTGCTGGCCCTGGCGACGCTGGTGCTGACATTCCACGAGCCGGGTGCACCGCAACAGGTGTGGCTTCACCTGCTGGCTGTGGCCGCGTTGTTGAAATACCTTCCCGATGGCTGGTTTAAGGCCGTCGTCAAGCTGTGGGGCGCCGGGGCGGTGGTTGCGCTGGTCGCCATCACGCTGCCATTCATGGTGCAGCAAGTCCGCACCGCCATCTATCCCCAGTTGGCCCAGGCAGGGGATGGACGCCATTACCAGTCGGCGGATACCGGTGTTGGCAGGACGCTTGAATCCCGGGTGGCGGCCACGCCTGAACCGGCTTCGGTCGGCAAACGGCTCCTCAAGGCCACGGACAAGATCCAGTTGGCCGAGGCGCAACCGGCACCCCGTCAGGCCCGCTTGCTCTCGGATCCCGACGCCCTGATACAGACCGGTCCCGGACTGCCGGCGTGGCAGTGGCGATCCGTCCAGCTTCGCTGGAACGGACCGGTGGACCGCACCCAGCAGATTCGCCTGTGGCTGGTTTCACCGGCCATGAACCTGATCCTTGGATTGGTCCGGGTGGCGCTGCTGGGTCTGCTGGTCGCAGCTTTTCTGGACCTACGCAACTGGCGCCGGCATCTGCCGGCACCGGTCGCCGCCGGTGGTTTCGCGCTGATTATCACGTTGGTTTTCATGGCGCCGGCCCAGTCGCTGCGGGCCGAACCTGCCGGGCAGGCCTTTCCGCCCCAACACCTGTTGGACGAACTCCGGCGGCGGGTGCTCGAACCGGCACCCTGCCTGCCCCACTGTGCCGACGTGAGCCGGCTGGAGCTGGCAGCCACCCCGGACCAGCTTCGCCTGATCATGCAGATGCACGCCCAGGTGGACACAGCAGTCCCCTTACCCGCCACCCTGGAAACCTGGCGACCAGACCGGATCATGCTTGACAATCAAATGGTGAAAAGCCTGGCTCGGGACGACCGGGGCACGCTGTGGATGGTTCTGCCGCAAGGGGTTCACCAGGTCAAGATGACCGGCCAGCCAGGTAATGCCGACGAGATTCGCATCACCTTTCCCATCGTCCCCCACGTCGGCACCTATGCGGGTGTCGGATGGCAGGCCCGGGGATTCGGACCGGACGGCACCATGGACGCCACGATTGCCCTGAGCCGCATGCAGGGCGACAGGGAATCGCCCACCGAATTGTCCAGGACCGATATTCCGGCCTTTTTCCATGTAACCCACACCCTGCACCTGGGTATCCGTTGGGAAGTGACCACACACATCCGCCGGCTTACCGAACCTGGAGTTCCTGCGCTGCTGTCCGTCCCGCTGATGGAAAATGCCTCGGTCACCACGCCCGGCATTCATGTGGACGAACAGGGTGCCCAGGTCTCGCTGGGCCCGGATGAAATGGAGACGCAGTATGCCACGACGATTCCCATTGCGCCGTCGATCCTGCTGACCGCTCCCACGGATGTACCCTGGACGGAAAGCTGGGTCCTGGATGCGGCGACGATGTGGCGCTGCAGCCTGTCCGGCCTGACCGCGGTGCACCACCAGGATGCCGGCCGCAATTGGCAGCCGCAATGGCGCCCGTGGCCGGGTGAACAGGTTCGCATCGACGTGGCCCGCCCCCAGGCGGTGACCGGACGGACGGTCACCGTGGACCGGTCGCTGCTGGCGCTGACTCCCGGGCAGCGGTTTTCACGGGCCATGCTGACCCTTGGCATCCGCTCCAGCAAAGGCGGGCACCATCAGGTCGAGCTGCCGGCGCAGGCCAACCTGCAGACGGTCACGATAGATGGCAAAACCCTGCCCATCCGCCAGGACGGCCAACTGGTAACCGTGCCGCTGGAACCGGGCAGCCAGACGGTAATCCTCGAGTGGAATCAGTTGATCGATTCGATGACCCGGGTCAAGGGCCCCCAGGTCGGCGTGGGCGATGCGGCCGTCAATGCGGAAGTGACTTTTTACATGCCCGACCATCGCTGGATCCTGCTGGCCGGCGGACCCAGGCTGGGACCGGCCGTCCTGTTCTGGAGCTACCTGATCGTGGTGATAGTTGTGGCGGTGGGCCTGGGGAAAACCGTGGTCACGCCCCTTCGCACTCATCACTGGCTGCTGCTGGGACTCGGTCTGACCCAGGTCCCGGCGGTGGTGGCCCTGCTGGTCGTGGGCTGGCTGATGGCCATGGGGATCCGCTGCCGCAAAGCACCTGAACAGGCCTTGGCTTTCAACGGCGTCCAGCTGCTGCTGGTCGTGCTGACCGCAGTGGCCCTGGCCGGTCTCTACACCGCCATCGAACGCGGCCTGCTGGGTATCCCGGACATGCAGATTGCCGGCAACCACTCCACGCGTTTTCAGCTGAACTGGACCCAGGACCGTATTGACACAATCATGCCCGCCCCATGGGTGGTGAGCCTGCCCCAGTGGGTCTACCACCTGCTCATGCTGGCCTGGTCCCTCTGGCTGGCCTTCAGCCTGGTGTCCTGGCTGCGCTGGGCCTGGGGATGCTTTTCCACCGGGCAGCTATGGAAACCCGTCAAGTGGCGCCGCAAACCCAGGCCGGCCAAGGGTGAGCCGGAATAGCGCTCGCGAAGCCCGTCGCTTGCGCCGAGGTTGGCGAGCGAACCGGAAACCGATTTTACTCCCTGCGCGGCCGAGCCGCACCGCCACCACCGGCTGAACCCTCCCCGCGGCGTGCCCCGGGGAGGGTTCGATAACTCACAAAACCGGCCGATACGCGTCGCCAAAATACAATTTTGCAATTTGTTTAGGCTTTCCCTTTTCTGTCGAAACCAGGTTAACCTATTCGTTTCATAATATATAAACGCTATTTCAGCCTTTGGCATGCATCGTGATTTACAAACCTGCCGGTACGCGCCGTACGGCTGCCGGGGTCAAGACCCACCCGAAGGCCGGGATGCGCATGGTGGAAGCCGGAACAGGGACCGGAGCGCACCGGATCGGCGGACAGGGTTCAGGTCAGGCGGGGCAGTGTGGCCCCGGCAAGACCTGCCCTCACCGGCTGTATCCGAGGCAGATTCTAAACGCAATTTATAAAAAAATTCATCTTGACAGATGGGCGCATTTATAATAAATGGTCTGACCATTCCGAAAGTCAATCCATCACTCTGCGGCCTTGTTGTTTCAGGCCCTCGTTAAAGCGTTGCATCGCTGATGTTCACCCAGGATCGAGCTGCTGATCGATGACCCATTTGTTCCGCGCCGCCAAACAGAACCGGATTTTCCAGGATGTGGTCGAACAGATCCAGGAAGCCATCATCGACGGCCAGTTGAAGGTGGGCGACCGGCTCCCCGCCGAGCGCGAACTCAAGGAGATGCTTCAAACCAGCCGCAGCACCTTGCGCGAGGCCCTGCGCGTGCTCGAACAAAAAGGGCTCATCGAAATCAAGCTCGGCATGGGCGGCGGCGCCGTGGTTAAAACGGTTACCTCGGATCTGGTTGCCGAAAGCCTGGACCTGCTGATTCGCTCCAACCAAGTGTCATTGGAGCACATCGCCGAATTCCGGGAGCGGGTGGAGGGCGATGTGGTCCGGCTGGCAACCGCACGCTTGAAAAAATCGGACATAGACGCGCTGGAAAAGCTCCTCGACAATGCCCGACGATGCCTGGCACGAGGCACCGAGGGCGTCCCTGATTTTCTGTCAGCCGATCAACGGATCCATCAGTACTTTGCCAAAATCACCGGCAACCCCATCTATATTTCCCTGTTTAAAACGATGCACAACAACATCCGACGCTATTTCGACGAGCTGCTTTTTAAGGAAGAGTCGGAGATGAAGGAAAATCTTCAGGATCTTGAAAGTGTGGTGGCGGCGATGAAAAAGGGGGATGCGGAGTCTGCCTGTACGGTCGCCCGGAACCACGTCAGACGATTCAATGAGTATATGCAGATGCATGAACGCGAAAAGGATGGCTGATGAAGGCGCACGCGGAGCCGATGGTGAACATCGCGTGGCCGGTCAGCAGTGGGCTTTTTTATTAAAACAGGATTAACGGGTCGGCATTATGGCACATCTGGAATTGGATAACATCACGGTAAGATTCGGCGGGCTGGTGGCCCTGTCCCAACTGAGTTTTTCGATCAACTCCGGCGAGATCGTGGGCCTCATCGGTCCCAACGGCGCCGGCAAGACCACGGTGTTCAATGTGCTCACCGGTGTCTACAAGGCCAGCAGCGGTAACGTGCGCTTCGAGGGCAAAAGCATCCTGGGCAAACGCCCCCATGAGATATTCGCCAAAGGCGTGGCCCGGACCTTTCAGAACATCCGCCTCTTTTCGGCCATGACCGCGGTTGAAAATGCCATGGTGGCCCGGCACTGCCGGTCCAAAAAAGGGGTGGTGGGCGCCATCTTCCGCACCCTTTCCCAGCGCAGGGAAGAGCGACACATACGCGGCAAGGCACTTGAAGCGCTCAAATTCATGGGCGTGGACAAGTATGCGGACACGGTGGCTTCCAACCTGCCTTACGGCCTGCAGCGGCGGCTCGAAATCGCCCGCGCGCTGGCCTCACAACCCAAGGTGATTTTGCTGGACGAACCGGCCGCCGGCATGAATCCGTCGGAAAGTTCGGCCCTGATGAAGGATATCTCCCGGATCTGCGAACTCGGGATCGACGTGCTCCTGGTGGAGCACGACATGAAAGTGGTCATGGGTGTGTGTCATCGTATTGTGTGCGTTGACCACGGGGTCAAGATTGCCGAAGGGACGCCGGAAGAGATCCAGTCCAGCCCCCAGGTGATCGAAGCATACCTGGGTCAACCGGCGAGTAAATAATCAT
>NZ_JBUOIV010000055.1:0-34643 GCF_055467485.1 Desulfosarcina sp.
TCCGACAGCAGCGAAAAATTGCTTACAGTGAAACCTATTCAGCAGCGCTTACTCACATTCGTCACACGATCCAACTGGGTGCTTCTGGCTGCAGTCAGCCTGCTGGGAATGCTGGCGGCGACGCCGGCATTCGCCCGGGGAATCATCTTCGGCGGACTTATCGTTACGATCAATTTTCACCTGCTGGCCCATACCCTAAACAAGGCCCTTCACCCGAAGCGGCTGACTTCCCCCAACGTGGTTCTGGTCAAATACTACATCCGATTCATCATCAGCGGCGTGATTATCTTTTTTCTCATCAGCCAGCAGGTGGTGAACCCCATCGGTCTGTTCATCGGTCTGTCCGTCGTGGTGGCCAGCATCACCCTGGCCACCATGGTTGAGCTTAAAAAACTATTTTTCAAGGAGGCGGTCTAAGGATGGAGCATCCCTATCTATTTTTCGTGAAGATTTTTGAAGCGATCGGGCTGGGGCATTTCGCCCACGTTTATCCCCACGTGGTCTACTCCTGGGTGCTCATGGCGATCCTGATCATTGCCGGCGCCCTGGCCACCAAGACCATCTCCATGATACCGGGAAAAGCCCAGAACCTGTTTGAAGTGATCGTCTCGGGCATTGAAGAGTTCATGGTTGAAACAGCCGGCGAAGAAGCGCGCTGGCTCTTCCCCCTGGCGGCCACGATTTTTCTCTACATCTTTATCGGCAACCTGATCGGTATCATCCCCGGGTTCTTTCCGCCTACGGCCAACCTCAACACCACGGCCTCCTGCGCCATCGTAGTAGTGGTGTTCACGCACATCATCGGCGTCAAATACCATGGTGTCAAATACATCAAACACTTTATGGGGCCGGTCTGGTGGATGGCGCCGCTGATCTTTATCATCGAGATCATCGGGCACCTGGCGCGGATCCTTTCACTCTCTTTCCGTCTGTTCGGAAACATGATGGGCCACGAGATTGTACTGGCCATTCTGTTCGGCTTGGCCGGCGCCTTTTTTGCCCCCCTGCCGATCATGGCCTTGGGGATCTTCGTATCCTTCGTGCAGGGATTTGTTTTCTTTCTCCTGTCCATTATTTACTTCTCCGGGGCCATGGAACACGCCCACTGATGGGGAAGCGATCAAGGGAAAACCGTCGATTCGCTGATGCGGATCACGCCAATCGGTGAATCGACTTGTGTTCAATCGGTTTGGGGTAACTGGAAGAAGCCCTAATCATCAATCTTTTAAAGGAGGTAGTGTAGGATATGGAAGCTCAAGCATTGCAGTTCTTCATCGCGTGTGTGACAGCAGCTGGTTTTGGTATTGCAGTGGCCGCCTTCGGTTGCGGTATCGGACAGGGCATGGGCCTCAAGTCCGCCGTTGAAGGTATCGCCCGGAATCCCGAATCTTCCGGTAAAGTCACCGTGACCATGCTGATCGGTCTGGCCATGATCGAGTCTCTGTGTATTTATGCACTCGTTGTGGCGCTGATCCTGATCTACGCGCATCCCCAGGCAGGCGCCATTGCAGCGCTGTTCGCCAAATAAGTCCGTACCTGCCAGAGCATAACATGAAAAGGGCCGCTGCTTGATTGCCGCGGCCCTTTTTACGTCTGGATTCCTGGATCAGATTGCCTTACCTACCGGCGGTGAAGGATTTTTTCCAGATATCGGCCGGTGTGGGAGGCGGCCACCCGGCAGAGGGCTTCCGGCGTTCCTGCAGCCACCACCTCCCCGCCGGTGTCGCCTCCTTCGGGTCCTAAATCGATGACATGATCGGCGGTTTTGATCACATCCAGATTGTGTTCGATGACCACCACCGTGTTACCTGCATCCACCAGACGGTTCAGCACCCCAAGCAGTTTGCGGATGTCATCGGGATGAAGTCCCGTGGTGGGTTCGTCCAGAATGTAAAGGGTGCTTCCGGTATCCCGTTTGCTCAGTTCCCGTGCCAGTTTGATCCGCTGGGCCTCGCCACCGGAGAGTGTCGTGGCCGACTGGCCGATGGGGACATAACCGAGCCCGACATCCACCAATGTTTGCAGTTTGGCTCGGATGGCATCGATGTTTCGAAACATGGCCAGGCACTGGTCGACGGTCATGTCCAGCACTTCGGCGATATTTTTGCCTTTATAGCGGATTTCCAGGGTTTCGCGGTTGTATCGCCTGCCCCTGCAGATATCGCAGGGAACATAGATGTCTGGCAGGAAATGCATCTCGATGCGAATGATTCCGTCTCCTTCGCAGGCTTCGCAACGACCGCCGCGAATGTTGAAGCTGAACCGGCCGGGTTTGTAGCCCCGCATTCTTGCTTCGGGTGTCCGGCTGAAGAGATCCCTGATCGGTGTGAACAGGCCGGTATAGGTGCCGGGGTTGGATCGGGGCGTCTTGCCGATGGGGGATTGGTCGATATCGATGACCTTGTTGATGTTCTCCAGTCCGGTGATCCGCTCGTAATGGCCGGCCAGCAGATTGAGCTGTTGAAGGCTGCGGATGGCTGCCCGGTAAAGGGTTTCCAGAACCAGGGTGGATTTACCCGAACCAGAGACACCGGTAACGCAGGTGAACACACCGGTGGGGAAGGATACGTCGACGTTTTTCAGGTTGTTCTGACGTGCCCCGACGATGCGGATTTCGCCTTGGCCGACGGACCGTCGTTTGGCCGGAACATCGATCTGCAGTCTGCCGGACAGGTATTTGCCCGTCAGGGATGTCTCGTCTTCAAGCAACAACCCCGGTGTTCCCTGAAAGACCACATGGCCACCCTCGATACCGGCACCGGGCCCCATGTCGACGACATGATCGGCGGCCAGGATCGTTTCTTCGTCATGCTCGACCACCAGCACCGTATTGCCCATGTCCCGCATATTCATGAGCGTACCCAGCAAACGTTCGTTGTCGCGTTGGTGCAGGCCGATGCTGGGCTCGTCCAAAACATAGAGCACACCGGTCAATTTAGAGCCGATCTGGGTGGCCAGGCGAATTCGCTGGCTTTCTCCGCCGGACAGGGTGTGGGCCGGCCGGTCCAAGGTCAAATAGGAAAGTCCCACATCGTTGAGAAAGGACAGGCGTCCGGCAATTTCCTTGATGATTTTTTCGGAAATCACACCGCGCTTGCCACCCGGCCGGAAGGCGTTGAAAAACGTCTGCAGATCGGAAATGGAGCGGGCGGTCAAATCGCCGACCGACTCTCCGTTGATCTTTATATGCCTGCTCTCCCTGCGCAACCGTGACCCCTTGCAATGGGAGCAGGGCGACTCGGCCATGTAATCGCTCAGGGGGGTTTTCTCGGCGGACGATTCCGCTTCGGCATATTGCTGCTGCAACTGTGGGATAATACCTTTAAATGGTTTCAGTGTTTTTTTGATGCGGCCGTTTTCATGGACCGTAAAGGGAATCTGCTGGTCGCCCGAACCGTACATGAGCACCGTTGTGAACGCCTCGGGTAGGTCCCGGTAAGCGGTATAGATATCCACGCCGTAAAAGGCGGTGAGATCTTCCAGAAAATCCCCAAATGCTACTGAGCGGCGATGGGCCCAGACGGAAATCGCTCCATCTCTCAGGGAGAGTTCGGGATTGGGGACGACCTGCAGGGGCGAAAAGCGTTTGATCGTGCCCAACCCGCCGCAATGCGGGCAGGCACCGTGGGGAGAGTTGAAGGAAAAGCTGGCCGGCGACAGTTCCGGATAGCTGACGCCGCAACGTTTGCAGGCGGCGTTTTCACTAAAGTGCAGAGCCTCTTTGACCTCCTCCATGTGGTTGCCGACAAATGCCACCTCCACCTGTCCTTCGGATCTGGCGATGGCCAGTTCCATCGAGTCCGCCAGGCGGTTGCGGATGCCCGGGTTGAGGATCAGCCGGTCGACCACCACCTCTATGCGCGGGGAAGCGGCGCTGGATAGATCGACCGCAGTGTCCAGCGCATGGATCCTCCCATCGATGCGGACCCGGGCGAACCCGTCTTTTCTCAATCGTTTCAACAGGCCCTTGTAACTGCCCGCCGTCTCTTCCGCAAGCGGGGCGAGAACCATGAGCCGGGATCCTTCAGGCCGTTCCATGACCGCTTCCACCATCTCGTCGATGGTCTGGGCAAGGATGGGCTGGCCGCACTGATAACAATGGGCGATTCCGGCCCTGGCATAGAGCAGCCGGATAAAATCGTAGATTTCGGTTACGGTGCCCACCGTCGAGCGGGGGTTGTGGATGGCGGTTTTCTGCTCGATGGCAATGGCCGGAGAGAGACCGTCGATCAAGTCCACATCGGGCTTTTCAAGCCGCTCGAGAAACTGCCGGGCATAGGTGGACAGTGATTCTACGTAGCGCCGCTGGCCCTCAGCATACAGGGTGTCGAAGGCCAGGGTGGATTTACCGGAGCCAGACAGGCCGGTGATCGCCACCAGTTGGTTGCGGGGCAGACGAAGGCTGATGTTCTTCAGGTTGTGCTGCCTGGCCCCTTCGATGGTAATTGCGTTTATGGTCGTCACGGGTTCGGTCGGGTTGATGGTTCGAGGTTCACGATTGAAGCGGCCGTGCCGGTTGTGGGATGTACTGGCGGTTCAGCCATCCGGCCTGGTTTGCAGCCATGGTGATGGCAGTTACCATGCTTTCCGGCGAGGCTTGCCCCGTGCCGGCAATGTCGTAGGCGGTACCGTGGTCAACCGATGTGCGGACGATGGGCAGCCCCAAGGTGGTGTTGACGCCGTCATCGAAGTGAATCATTTTAAACGGTCCCAATCCCTGATCATGGTACATGGCCACCACCGCGTCGTAAGCGCCCTGGGATGCCCTGAAAAAGACGGTGTCAGGCGGATGGGGGCCGGTGACGGCAATTCCCTGAGATGCGGACAGGCCGATAGCAGGGATGATGGTGCGCTCCTCTTCGCTGCCGAACAGACCGGATTCACCGGCGTGCGGATTGAGCCCGGCCACGGCGATACGTGGCACCGGCAGGCCGAAGCGGGTTTTCAGGGCATGATCGGTCAGACTCACGATGGCTGAAATGCCCTGTGCGGTCAGGGCCCGTGGGACCTCTTCGAGGGGAATATGGATGGTCGCCAAGACGACCTTGAGTCGGCTTCCGGCCAGCATCATGGCATAATTCCGGGTGCCGGTACGTCGGGCCAGAATCTCCGTGTGTCCATTAAAATGGATATCGGCCATCTTTAATGCGAGTTTGTTGATGGGGCCGGTGGCGATGGCTGCAACGCGGCCGGCGATGGCATCATCGATCGCCGCATTCAGGTAGGCCGACATGGCCTTTCCGGAAATGGGGGTGGGCCGGCCCCATTCAAGCTTTTCGGTATCCATGGCGGCTGGATTGATTACAGGGATACTGTCTTTCCCTTCGCGGGCCTCGGTGATGGATGATATTTCTGAAAAATGCAAACGGACGCCGGTTGACGCCACACCCGCGCTAAGGCGTTTCGCATCGCCGTAGACAACGGGTTGGCAACATCGCCAGACGCGCGGATTGGAAAGGGCTTTGGGGATGATTTCCGGGCCAATACCCACCGGATCCCCCATGGTGATTCCCAGCAACGGTAAATTCGATCTCATTTTCTGGTCGGTCCAAGATTGTTGGGTTGACGCGTTCGGCCATCATACTTAGCCCATGCGGGTTTGTAAATTCATTTCCATTCATCCAGATATCCACCGCGTTTACGTTTCATCGGTGGGACGCCATCGGTCATGGCGCGACCGGTATAAGGCGCCCTGGTATTTTTGGAAACCAGCGGTTCAGCCGAATCAGCGATGTTGTCTGCCATCCGCTCAAAACCGGTTCCAAATAATGACATAAAAACGTAAATCAGAGAAAAAATGAAAAAAACGTAGTAAAACAGAGTTTACTGTATTGTTGACACATTGTTGATAACTCCCGATCTGCTTAAAATGCTTATGGAAAAATCACGGGTTTGAAAAACCTTGTATTTCGAAGCAGTTGCTTGGTAAAAACGTAGTAACTAACAGAAAAAATTATAATTAAAAATCTTTGTGAGTATTGTGTTAGCAATTTGATTAACCCACCGTCTTCAACATTGACTTGGAACATCCTATTTTGTAAATAACTCGCCAGTCGTCGAATTTCGCGGCTGCCTTTCTGAAAACCTCAGATAATTAACCAACAGCTTCATATTTTAAACCAGTAGTCGGCTGTTTCATTAAAGCTTGCAAATAATTGCTAATGCTGCTGAAGGGGATTTATTTTTTAAATGGACCAGATCTGGATGTCAGTGAAATCTCTGCTTAAGGAAAAACTTCCTGGCCACAGCTACCGAATGTGGATTGACCCCATCGAGTTTAGCAAAAATGAAAACGGCGCCATGGTATTGGCTTGCCCCAACCTTTTTTCAAAAAAGCGGATATCCGACAATTATGGACAAATGATCGAAGACGCCGTTTCCAGTGCAGCGGGCAAGGCCTTCAAGGTCCGCCTGATCGTGGGGCCAAGCCAAACCATGGAACGCAAAGAAATAGAACAGGAACGGCAGATGAAACTGCCGGACATCGACATGCCGACCAATGGCGGCCGGCTGCTAAGGAAAGACTATACCTTCGATCAGTTCGTCGTCGGCAAGAACAGTGATTTTGCATACTCTGCAGCCCTGTCGCTGGCAGCAAGCAACCTGGGAAGCCAGAACGCCCTTTATCTGCTTTCGAAAACCGGGTTGGGAAAAAGCCACCTCTCCCAGGCGGTGGGGCACCACATCTATCAGGCCTTTCCCAATGAGCGGGTCTATTACATCACGGCCGAAGACTTCATGAATGAGATGACTGACTCGTATCGCAGCAGCAGCATCCATCGATTCAAGGAAAAATACCGCCAGAACTGCGACGTCCTGCTGCTGGAAGACGTTCACTTTCTGAGCGGAAAAAGCGGGACCCAGGAAGAGCTGTCCAATACGCTGGAAACATTGATGAATGCCAATAAAAAAATCATTTACTCCAGCAACTACCTGCCGTCGGACATTCCCAAACTGAATGACAAACTCAAATCACGGCTATGCTCCGGGCTGATTTCGAAAATAGACGCCCCAGACTACAAGACCCGTCTTCGAATACTTAAGAAAACGGCGTCGTCCAGTGGGTACGATTTTCCTGAGGAGGTCCTGCAATATCTGGCATCCGAACTGACCGACGATGTGAGGCAACTGAAGAGCGGATTTATCGGTGTCGCCGCCAAGGCATCGTTGCTTGGATCGGATGTGGATTTAGCGCTTGCCCGCAGCGTCGTAAAAAACATTGTCACCTCGCGAGAGGGGATCACCCTCGATTCTATCAAGCGGTTGGTTTGTAAGTATTACAATGTCAGCATCGTGGATCTCACTTCTCCCTCCCGGCGGCAATCCATCGTCCGCCCGCGGCAGGTGGCCATGTACCTATCCAGGCGGTACACGGATCACTCGCTTCAAACCATCGGCAAGAGTTTCAACCGATATCATGCAACGACCCTGCATGCCCTCAAGGCTGTGGAAAAGGGCGTCAAGGAAAAAGGTCCCTTTCAGAAACACGTCGAGTTCTTGTCCGAGCGTCTGGAAAAAGGAAAGATCTGATTCGGCAGGGAAAACCATGGCGATCCATCCCGACTGTCTGGAACAACTGGAACGTATCGTCGGTACCTCCCATTTCTCCTCCCAGCGTGAAGATCTGATCTGCTACGCGTATGATGCCACCGCCAGCCTGCATGTCCCCGATGCGGTGGTCTTTCCGGCGACGGCCCAAGAAGTGTCGCGGATTATGACACTGGCCGCATCCTTCCGGACGCCGGTGATTCCGCGGGGCGGCGGCTCCGGCATGACCGGCGGGGCCCTTGCCGTCAAAGGCGGCATTGTCGTCGTCTTCAACCGCATGAACCGGATCGTTGAGATCGATCCGGACAATTTGACCGCCCGCATTCAACCCGGAGTGATTACCGCCGACTTTCAACATCAAGTGGCCCGGCAAGGACTGTTTTACCCGCCTGATCCCTCCAGTGCCAGCTTTTCCACCATCGGTGGCAACCTGGCTGAAAATGCCGGTGGACCCAAGGCCGTCAAATACGGCGTTACCCGGGATTATGTGCTGGGGTTGGAAGCAGTGCTTCCGACTGGAGAAATAATTAAAACTGGCGTACGCACGGCCAAAGGGGTGGTCGGATACGATCTCACCCGGCTCATCGTCGGGTCCGAAGGCACCCTGGCCCTGATTACCGAGGCAACCTTGAAACTGCTGCCGATGCCCGAAAGCGTGATGACCCTGACGGTTGCCTTTGCCAGCATGAAGACGGCCGCCCGGGCGGTTTCTCAACTGATTCGCAGTCATGTCGTTCCCCGGACGATTGAATTCATGGACAATGCCTCAATTTGCCTGGCCGAGGAGTATTTGCAGGTGGGGCTGCCGGTGGACGCTGACGCGCTGCTGATCATGGAGGTGGACGGAAAACGTCAGGAAATCGATCAGCTGGCCCGGACGCTGGAAGATCGTTGTCGTCATCTCGGTGCCGTTTCGGTCAACCTGGCTGAAACCGAAGAACAGGCGCAGCGGCTGTGGCAGGCCAGAAAAGCCATTTCCCCAGCGCTGTTCAAGCTGGCGCCGCACAAGATCAACGAAGATATCGTGGTCCCCCGAAGCCGGGTGCCCGACCTGGTAGCCAAGATCGACGACCTCAGGCGTCAGACCGGCCTTACCATGGTGGCCTTCGGCCATGCGGGAGACGGCAACATCCATTTCAACATCATGCTGGACAAATCCGATCGGACTGCGCTGGCAAAGGCCAATCGAGCCGTGGACACCCTTTTCGACTATACCTTGGTGCTGGGGGGGACGATTTCCGGAGAACACGGGGTTGGTATCACCAAGGCCCCCTATTTTCGCAAAGAGGTCAGCCATGAGGCGATGACGCTGATGCAGCGCATCAAACAGGCCTTTGATCCGCTGGGATTGTTGAACCCTGGAAAGATCTTTCCCGAGGTGATCGCGTAAGGCGGGGGAACTGCGAAAGGATCCTTGCGACAAGCGATCGGACGCCAATCCGCGAGGGTGATCCTATACTACGCCTCAGGTGGCGGGGTTAACCGTCGAACGCAAATTCGATTGTCATCCCTGCTTTGCCGCATGGCACTGCAGGGACATGCAGAACATTTCCCGCAGGTCGCTGCGGCGGGCAGGGCTCAATTGGCTTTTATCACCATGCTGCTGGCAGAAACCAACTCTTCCAACATCTCAAACCGTTCATTCTGATCGTTCTCGATGGCGCAACGCAGACTCAGGGCACACCGCTGGCGGCAGATGGGGTCGGTTTTCCGGTATCGGCCGAAACAGCCCAAGTACTGATCTAACGAGCGTTCCATTTCCTGTTCCGATGGTATTTGCAAATCCTGTCACTCCAGTATGTTGAGTAGTTCATCATGGATGAGGCCGTTGGTGCTGACAATTTCACCCGCGTCGATCGTATAGGGGGCACCTGAAAAAACCGTCGTTCGGGCACCGGCTTCCGAGGCCACCAGAAAACCGGCGGCCGTATCCCAGGGTTTGAGATGCTCCTCCCAGAAGCCGTCGAAACGGCCGCTGGCCACATAGCATAGATCCAGGGCTGCCGAACCCAGTCGGCGGACGCCCTGGGTGGCCGTCAGGCAACTGCTGAAACGCCTGATCAACGGCTCGAATATGGTCTGGTGATCGTAGGGGAAACCGGTGACCAGCAGGCTGTCGTCAAGTTTGGAGGTCTTGGATACGCAAATGGGTGCGCCGTTGAGTTGGGCCCCCTGGTCCTTGATCCCCACGAACAGTTCGCCCAAAAGGGGCGCCAGGACGAACCCGGCCAGGATGCGGTCATCGACTGCAAAGGCGATGGAGACACAGAATAGCGGCAGGTTGTGGGCAAAATTGGTCGTGCCGTCCAATGGATCGATGATCCATCGTCCGCCGTTGCCTGCATGGGCTCCGCTCTCTTCTGCCAGGATGGCGTGGTCGGGAAATGCCTTGGCGATGGTGTCGATGACTGCCGCTTCGGATTGGATGTCGGCTTCGGTCACCAGATCGATGGCCCCTTTTTTACGGATCGATCGAAGTCCGCCGAAATGCTCCCTGAGAACCTTGCCGCCGTTGCAGGCGGCAGCGATCCCCACCCGTTTGATCCGTTGCATATCCATAAGAGCAACCGTTTACAAATATTTGGTACAGTCTGTCAACTGAATTGTCGGTTTAGGTCTAACCATTTAATATATAAAAATAAATTACAATTTCCCGCCACTTCCAGCGCTGTTTGCATACAGGTGTTCCACGGCGGCTTCCATCTTTTCCGACAGGGGTTTCAGGCTCAATCGGTCTAATGCGCTGACTGCGATGCCATCCAGGCGCTGGATCAAGCCCTCACAGGTTTCCGGATCCACCCGGTCCATTTTGTTGAGCACCCGGATGGTTGGAATGCCAGCCAGGTTGAGTTCGGCGAGGATCGTTTCAACAGAATGGATCTGATCCGGATGGCGTGGATTGCTGATGTCGATGATGTGCAGCAGCAGATCGGCATTTTCAAGTTCTTCCAGCGTGGCCCGGAAAGCAGCCATCAGTTCCTTGGGCAGATCCCGGATAAAGCCCACCGTATCGGTAATGATCACCTCGATATCTCTGGGAAACCGCAGGCGGCGGCTGGACGGGTCCAGAGTGGCGAACAGCTTGTTTTCAGCCAGTACCCGGCTTTGGGTCAACTGGTTGAGCAGGGTGGATTTACCCGCGTTGGTGTAACCGATGATAGAGATGATGGGAAGGCCCTTTTTTTGTCGACGGCTTCGCTGCTGGCTGCGATTTTTCTGAACGGTGGCGACTGCCTGCTCCAGGCGCCGAATGCGGTCTCTGGCCCGCCTCCGGCTGATTTCAAGCCGGGTTTCCCCCGGACCGCGACCGCCGATGCCGCCTGTGAGCCGGGACATGGCGGTATCCTTGGTTACCAGTCGGGGCAGGATATATTTCAACTGGGCCAGTTCCACCTGCAGCTTGCCTTCGCGGGTCTGGGCCCGCTGGGCGAAGATATCCAGGATCAATTGGGTCCGGTCGATAACTTTGATCTCGGTGCGGTCGGCAATGGAGCGAACCTGGGACGGATTGAGCTCCTGGTCGAAGATGATCAGCGTTGCACCCCGGTGAAGCGCCATGATGGACAGTTCGTCCAGTTTGCCGCTTCCCATGAGAAAACGGGGGTTGGCTTTTTTCCGTTGCTGCAGAACCGTATCAATAATGCTGATATTGGCGGTACGGGTCAGTTCCTCCAACTCATCCAACGAATCGACGGCATCTTTTCGGGGACCGGTAAAGACGCTCACCAGCAATGCGCGTTCGGACCCCGCCTGGCCGCCGCCGGTGTCGCTCTTTTTTCGGGCCAATTCGGCTTCAAGGGCCTGGATCAGGTTCAGGCAGTCGATACCCGGTCGGAAGGGCGGGATCGGATCCATGATCTGGTAGGGCCTCGATTCGCTTCCACCCGGAAGGATGTGGGCCCAGTGGATCAATGCCGGTGCACCGGTTGCAGTCATGGTGACAACTGCCATCAGATCCAGTCGAAGGAGGGCCAGGTCGGTCAAGTCGTCCTGGGTGAGGGGCGTTTCGGCCAGATGCGTGTGGACGCACCGGAGCCCCCGAAGACGGTCCGGGGCCAGGCGGTAATCCTTCAGATCAGGGATGACGATGCGGTCCACTTCTCCCATCAGCACTTGAACAACCTTGCCGCTGCGGTCGACCAGCAGGCCTATCTGTCGGCTGGTTTCGGCGGAGAGGGCGCACAGGTCCCGGCACAATTCGTGGGAGACAATGGCCTGGGGGGGGACGCGTCGTCGGCTGAGGTTTTCCAACCGCTTGATTTGGCTGGATTTGAGTCCCAACAGGTTGCCGAAGATCTCTTTCATTCCGTGGCCAGGTTTTCGAAGCGCGTGTAGGATTTAAGAAAGGCCAGGGGAGCCATGCCCGTGGGACCGTTTCTCTGTTTCGCCAGAATGATTTCGGCCGTGCCCCGGTGGGGGTTGTTTTCGTCCCGGTTGTAGACTTCATCCCTGTAGATGAAGGCCACCAGGTCGGCGTCCTGCTCCAGGGCACCGGACTCCCTCAGGTCAGACAGCTGGGGGCGTTTGTCGCTTCTCTCCTCCAGCTTCCGGTTGAGCTGGGACAGGGCGATGACAGGTATGTTCAGCTCCTTGGCCAGAATTTTCAGCGAGCGGGAGATGTCCGAAATTTCAAGATCCCGCCGTTCGATGTTGGCACTGCCCCGCATGAGCTGAAGATAGTCGATGATGATCAGGCCCAGGCCCTTATCCATTTTCATGCGCATGGATTTGGTCCGAATGGAGGTGGTGGAAATATCCGGCGAGTCATCGATAAAAAGGGGGGCTTCGGTGAGCCGGCCGGCCGCGTCAGTGATGCGGTTCCAGTCCTCCTTGTTCAAAAAACCGCTGCGAATGCGGGAAGAATCCACCCGGGCCTCGGCGCAGAGCATGCGCATGGAGAGCTGTTCTTTTGACATTTCAAGCGAAAATATGGCCACCGGCACCCCGCCTTCGATGGCGGCATTGCGCGCCATATTCAGGGCGAAGGCCGTCTTCCCCATGGCCGGGCGGCCGGCGATAATGATCAAATCCGAGTTTTGAAATCCTGAGGTGAGCGCGTCCAGCTTTGAGAAGCCGGTAGTGACACCGGTGACCAGCGCCCGGTTGCCCTGCCGCTCCTCCAATGCGTCGATGTTGGATTCGATGATTTTGCTGATGGGGAAAAAAGCCTGCTTGGCCTTTCCTTCGGAAAGCTCGAAAATGGCGCTCTGGGCAAATTCGATGACACTGTCGACTTCTCCACGGTCCTCGAAACACCTGTTGGAGATGGTGTTGGAACGCTCGATGAGGCGCCTCAAGATGGCCTTGTCGTGAATAATCCGCGCGTAGTGATGGGCATTCACCGCCATGGGCACGGCGTCCACCAGCCGGGCCAGGTAGGCGGCCCCGCCGATTTTTTCCAGTTCGTCCTTTTCCCTGAGCAGGTTGCTCAAGGTGACCAAATCTACCGGTTCGCTCTTGGCATAGAGCGTTTCTATGGCGGCAAAGGTGATCTTGTGGGCCGTTTTGTAGAAATCCTCGGCAGAGAGGATCTCGAGAATGTCAATGAGCGTGCTGTTGTCGATCAGGATGGCACTGAGAATCGATTCTTCGGCCTCGATGCTTTGGGGCGGAAGTTTGTGAAATGCAGGGTCTTTGGGTGCCGGATGCAGAGTGTCGGGCATGAACGATCAACTTTTTGGATAAACACCGGGAGTCTTTTGCCGCTTCGGCTCAAGAACTCCCGGCAATCTGTTTTGAACCGCGATAGCCATTTCGCCGCCCGCCGCTTGCGGCGCTATCGCCCAGCGAACCGGCGGCCGAATGACATCTTTTAGGTGCCGACTGTCAGTGGCGGTTTCGCCGATCATTTCCCCACGCTTCGACGCGGGGAAGATTCAATCAGGCTTCCTCGGGAACGACTTCCACGGTGATCTCAGGCTTGATGCCCTGGTATACGCGGATGGGAACCTTGAATGTGCCGATGGTTTTAATCGGTTCAGTGAGCAGCACCATCCGCTTTTCCACCTCGACATCCTGTTTCTTCAGCGCCACGATGATGTCTCGAACGGTTACGGAACCATAAAGCTTGTCTGCTTCGTGGACCTTCGATGCAATGGTCACCGAGACGGCCTCCAGTCGGTTGGCCATCTCCCGGGCGAACTCTTTTTCTTTGGCAATCTGCAGTTCGAATTTGGCCTTTTCCTGCTCAAGGATCTTGCGTTGCTGGGGGGTGGCCGGAACGGCCTTGCTCTGGGGGAGCAGGTAGTTGCGCGCATACCCGTCAGCCACATTGACTTCGCTTCCGATGATGCCCAACGAACTGATGGTTTCCTTCAAAATTACTCTCATGCTAAACCTCCGAAAAAAGGACCGCCCGGATGTTACGCGGGCAGATCCGGTTCATGCTTATTGGTGTCAATCTTTCTAAAATTGATCCACATGTCAAATAACCCGATGCCGATGATTACCAGCAGGAAAAGCTGCTGCAAAGCGATCATCATGTACAGGACCACCCGGATGAACCGTGGCAATTTCTTTTTTTCAAAGAAAAACGAAACGATGGCGATACCCTGGATGAAATAGATGGTCAGCAGGACCAGCAGACCGTTGACACCGATCAGCCGGATATCCGTTATGGGCAAAAACATGACCAGGCCGCAGCCAATGACACCCCATATCAGCACTTCGGGAGCCTGCCACCGGTTGAGTTGGCCGAAGTCCGGGAAAGAAAGTCCCCGGCGCTGCATGATCGGCCGCGCGGCAATCAAGTTGGTCCAGGCCACAAACAGCGTGGACGCGGCGGCCAGTGAAGGCAGAATCCGCACCAGCACGAATTGAATCTGGTCAAGGGAGCCGGAAATGGTGTCAATGGTTTCCTGCGGGATGCCGATACCTTTATACAGTTCGAGGGACAAGGCCAGGTTCGTGGCCACGTACGATGAAACCAGGGCGTATATTCCCGTATTGGCGACCATGCTGTAGAGCAGGATGCCGACCAGGCCGGTTCCCAACACAATACCGCAGGCGGCCGCGACGGTCATCTCTACGGACAGCTCTTTTTCGAACATCTCGCTGATGGCAAAACCCAGAAACATGAGCCCTGAAAAAAAGAGGATGTCCATGGTTAAACCGCCAAAGACAAGGCCCATTACCGTGATGGCCACCAGCGGGACAATCATGCCGCGGCGTCTGCCCAGTTTAGCCCGGTAAAACAGAACCGGCAGGGGAATGAACATGGAGAAGAGAAAACCCACCACCGGCATAAAGACCGACACGGAAAAAATGACGAGGGTGGCCATTACGCCGGTAGCGATATCTTTCGACACTTCACTTTGAAATGGCAACAGCGCCATCCGCTTCTCCTGGTAATAAACGTTCTTGTCCTGCCGGTTGCGCTTGACCGGCTACAGGTCAAAGTTTCCAACGTAAGGCAGCAGGGCAATGGTCCGTGCGCGTTTGATGGCATGCGTCAGGGCTCGCTGGTGCTTGGCGCAGGCACCCGAAATCCTCCGGGGGATGATTTTTCCCCGTTCGGTGGTGAAATACTTCAGCGACCGGGGATCCTTGTAGTCGATAATCAGGCTCTGGTCTGCGCAGAATCGGCAGACTTTGCGCCGGTGGAAAACTCTTCTTTTCTTTCTTCGGGGGCGGGGTTTTGAAACGGCCATGGGTTACTCCTCTTTTTTATCTTGGATGGGTTCATTGTTCTCGGTTGGTGCTTCAGTTTCAACGGTTTCGTCAGCCTTTTCGGCTGCCGCCTGCTCTGCCGTCGCCGCCTGTTCGGCCGCTTCCGCCTTTTCCGCCAGATCAGCCTTGATGGCGTCGAGGTCGGCATTTTCGTCCAGCAGGACGGTCATGAACTTCATGACTTTGTCGTCAATCCTGAAAAACCGTTCCATCTCCTGAATCAATGCTCCGTCACCGCAAAAATCCAATCTTACGTAGTGTCCCCGATTTTTCTTCTTGATGTCGTAGGCCAGTTTCTTGGTTCCCCAGTCATCCGTTTCGATCAGAAACCCGTCGTACTGTGGAATCAGATCGTTCAGACGCTCGAAGATCGGCGTTTCTGCCTCCTTCGATAGGTCGGGGTCGATAATGACGATCGTTTCGTAACGCTTCATACAACCTCCTTGTGGCTTAACAGCCCCGGCCAACGACCGGAGCAAGGATGAGTGATTCCATCGGAATCAACAAAAATTAATACAAATATCACCAACAGAAAAATGCTGTCAAGAGCTTAGTGCTCCTGCTCGTAAATACGATGATGCATTGGCAGGTGAATGCCGTTGCATAAATGAAGGGGGGGGGCTTAGTGCAAATTTGTGGGTTCCATCGGTGGCGGTGGGTATTGGCCTGGCATAAAAAAAGGGGCGGCGGTTCCGTCCCTTGGAAAATTCGTTGGTGGGCCGTGAAGGAATCGAACCTTCAACCTACTGATTAAGAGTCAGGTGCTCTGCCTAGTTGAGCTAACGGCCCTTTGCGTGTCAAAACAAAGGCGTCTAATAACAGCCACGATGGTGGATGTCAATGCGTTTTTTTACCGTTCGGGCCAGACGGACGGACCGCTAATCACCTGGCCACCCCCTGGCTTTGTTCCGACTGCTTTGTTTTCGGTCCCGCTTCCATTCATTCTTGCGCTGACGTGATCTTTTTGGGGTCCGATCGTTGGGGGTGGAATCATTCTTCAGGTCCATATAGAAGCTTCCCGGCGTTTTCGGAACCACTTGGGATTCGTGCCTGTGCGCCTGTTTCGCCTCCGGTTGTTGTTTGGGAAGCGGTGGACCGCTCAAACTCCCGAGCGGCAAGCTATCAGACAAAAACATCGACTTGCCGAACCGCCGAACCGTGGCCCCGTTTTTTCGGGCAATCTCCGAGTTTACAGTCACAATTACAGGAAACGGATGGATCCGCCGGCCAAGTCGTTCGGCCATGGCAAAATCGCTGGTCAGGATGATCCGGTTTCCCGAGGCTGCAGCGGGCAGGCCTCTTTCAAGCAATGCCGGGTAAGCTCGCGGGCGAACCGGGTAATAAATCAGCTTGGGGAACGTGTCCGGGATCTCCGGTGAAAAGAGACGGCTTCGGTCTTTGGCCCGGACCCGGTTGTCTTCGATCTCAATCGGCGGCCAACCGGTGGAGTAGATCACTTCACGAATTTGATTCAACCGCACATGGCGCCAGCCGGATTCTTCACCCAGAGACTTCATCAGGTCTTTAATTTTCACGTAGCCATTTTCGTCGGGAAGCAGGCCAAATTCATCAGGCTGCCGGCCAAGTATATAAACCAGCAATTTTGCGAGTTTGTCTACGGTATGGCGGTGTTTCATCGGCAGTCGTAAGCACCTGCAGGCATTGAGATTGGCCTGGCATTCAAGGGAATTGGCCAGCCTTCGTCACTCCGGCTTGACCTGACTGACCGTGTTTGATAGTTTCCGCATCTAACAACCTAAAAGTCAACCCGTTTTATTCCGCACAAGGCTTCGAAAAGAAGAAATGGACCTGAGATCGAACCGGGTGCCGCGGTTGACACATGGACCGTCAATGGTTTCATGCGTGGCCGCATTGGGCCATTGACGCAACGTTTCAACCCGTTCGACGATCGACTGCAATGGTATCATTTTTATTTTTCAAGGGCTCTTAGCATCAGAAAGGATAACCTGCAATGAACAGAGTGAGATCCTCTGCATTTTACAAAAGGGCAAAGGAGTTGATCCCCGGCGGTGTGAACAGCCCGGTCAGGGCCTGCCGTTCCGTTGGAATGGATCCATTGTTTATCGACCATGCCGATGGGTGCCGGCTGTTTGACGCCGATGGCAACGCCTTCATTGATTATATCGGTTCGTGGGGCCCGATGATCCTGGGCCACCGGCATCCATCGGTGATCGCTGCCATTTCGTCCGCATTGGAGAAGGGGACCAGTTTTGGGGCACCTACCGGACTGGAAATTGAACTGGCAGAATTAATCGTGGAGGCTATTCCCTCGATGGAGATGGTGCGTATGGTTAATTCGGGAACGGAAGCCACCATGAGCGCCATCCGGCTGGCTCGGGGTTTCACCGGTCGGGATACGATCATCAAATTCGACGGCTGCTACCATGGGCATGCCGATTCTCTGCTGGTGGAAGCCGGTTCCGGCGTAGCAACCCTAAAGCTTCCCGGCAGTTCAGGCGTCCCCGCTGCGTTCGTCGAGCATACGTTATCGCTTCCCTATAACGACATCGATACGGTGAATAAGGTGATGGCGGAAAAGGGGGACCACGTCGCCTGTATCATTGTTGAGCCAGTAGCTGGAAACATGGGTTTGGTGCTGCCGGACGACGGGTTTCTTGAAAGCCTTCGTGAAACCTCTGAAAAATACGGTGCCCTGCTCATTTTCGATGAAGTCATGACCGGATTCAGGGTCGCTTTTGGCGGGGCTCAGGAACGTTACGGCATAACGCCGGACCTTTCCTGTTTCGGTAAGATTATCGGCGGAGGCCTGCCGGTGGGTGCCTACGGCGGCCGCTGTGAAATAATGGAGCACATCGCTCCCAGGGGAACCGTATACCAAGCCGGAACCCTGTCAGGCAACCCGTTGGCCATGGCCGCGGGCATAGCGACGCTGAAGCAATTGAAAACGCCCGGTTTCTTCGAACGCCTGGAGATCCAGGCCGAAAAGTTGATTACCGGATTGCAATCACTGGCACAAGAGGCGCATGTTCCCGTTTCCTGCGCCCGGTCAGGCGGGATGCTGGGCCTGTTTTTTATCGATCAACCGGTGACGTGTTTTACCGACGCCAAGAAATCCAATTTAGAGCGATTTTCCTCCTACTACAAGGGGATGCTGGAAAACGGCATCTATCTCGCACCCTCTCAGTTTGAAGCGTTTTTTTTATCTGCTGCCCACGATGAAGAGGCCATCGAACAAACTCTCTCTGCGGCCGGGAAGGTCTTTGCCGATCTTTAAAAAAGTGCGTTAAAACGAAAAACCCTTGCCGGCCGCTGGGCTGGCGAGGGTTTTTTCCTTAGTGGTTGTCAGTCCCGGGTCAAAAGGAATAATTCAAGCGGATCCATGGATTCAGAAAGTCGTCTTGCTCGTTCGCCGCATCGAAGGAGGCGTCTCCCTGGACATAATCGAGAATACATTCGACATCGATGTTTAGGGAAGAATTGGCTGAAATCGGCATGCAGACCCCGCGATCATGACTTCCTTCCAGCGTGGGGATTGTGTTGGTGTTCATCAGGGCATTGCCGGGGGGGGCGGTTCTCAGTGATCCGTAACCGGAACCGGTGCTGCATCCACAACATAAGATCGCCATCGCTGATACCATCAAGAAAACTGTCTTTTTCATTTTCATAGCCTTCTTTTTTACCGATGGTGCCGTGTTGTCAAACTGTTCTGTGCCCTTTTGTATTGCTCTGATCCAAATTTGTGTCTGGTTTTGTGCAACCTGTTTTGCCCATCAATTGAAAAAGTAATTCACCGGATTGACGGCCACCCCGTTTAAGCGGACTTCGTAGTGAAGGTGCGGGCCGGTGCTCCGGCCAGTATTTCCCACCAGGGCTATGGTTTCGCCCCGTTTCACGCGTTCGCCCTTTTTCTTGAGCAGCTTCTGAACATGACCGTAACGGGTCACCATTCCGAATCCGTGCTCAATGGCTACCATGTTTCCCATCAGCCCCTTGCTGCCGGCAAAGGTTACCAGGCCGTCTGCCGGTGCGATAATCGGCGATCCTGCATGGGTGGCGATGTCAAGTCCGCGATGAAATTCCCGGCGGCCGGTGAATGGGGATTCCCGGTATCCGAAACGCGATGATACCCACCCTTTTAATGGACGAATGGAGGGGGTCGCGGCCAACAGATTGCGTTTTCCTTCCAGCTGGCTGAAGATTGATGAAAATGACCGTTGCTGGTTATGGGAGGCCTGGTCGATTTCATCGATCTCAACGTGCATGTCTCTTACCAGTTCCTGGTAGTCTTGTTCCATCACCGCTGTGGGATCCAGGTCTTCCGGATCGGAACCGCCTACACCAAAGATACTTGACCCGTCATTGTTGGGTTCGAGATTGGCAATGATCCGGATTTTCTGTTCAAAATCGCCAAGTTCGGCTAATTTTGTATTCAAGGCATTTATTTTGTTCGAAAAAGAGACGATTTGACTCTGGTGTTGTACCACCCGTTCTTCCTGTAACTGTAGGGATGAACGAAGGCGATGGACATCTTTCACTTCTTCTTTCAGCCGAAGATAATCGGAAATGCCCAAATACAGTGCGGTTGAAGCAGCCATCACGATCATGAAGGCCATCGGCAGCAGAAATCTGGGAATGCTTGTCTGCTTGACCGGTGTGCCTGCGGCGTCGAAAATCAATAGGGTCAGTTTCTTTTTCATCATCACCATCATCGGGTAGGCTTGTTTAATACTTTAATTCTGAAAGGTTGCTTGATTTATCGGTACCAGATCAATTGTGCAATGCCCCTGGAAACGGCCTTTCCGTTCGCTGGAAATATGGCCAATCCGGGTTTCAATCTGTTTTTTGGGACATTGGGCGTCGCTGCTATAGTAGGTCATGTTCAGAACACTGCCGGCCTTGAGCTTGGGAAGAACGGCAGAATTTTCCTTGACCACTACGAACATGGGGCTGGATTCGCTGTGCCATATTTTGAATTGATAGAGCGGATGAGGCTCGTCTACAGCGAATTCCACACTGTAGAACCCTGCGGGCGGCAACGAATGGTTAAGCTTGCTGACGGTGCTGGTGTTCACTTCGATGGCTGTCATGGCAATTCCTCCGGGAAACAATAGTCGGCTCAGAACCAATTGTTGAATGCAACACAGCAATCCTTAAGCAATTCTGATGCCATGAAATACATTGACTCGTGGCCAGAGCATCACACGTGAACTGTTTATCGGCAGGTTTAAAACGATCTTGAATCGGAATGGAGAATAGGAAGGGTCAGGCAAGATCCCGGATGTCATATCGGGTGATCAGGCGTGACAGGTAGGTCCGCTGGATATCCATGACTTTGGCGGCCTTGCTTCTGTTGCCGCCGGTATGCCTGAGGTTGAGCAGGATAAATTCTTTTTTAAACTCGTTGAGGGCTTCATCGAGCGTGAGTCCGACCTTCAGGCCGGCAAATTTTGGCAGAGAGGCGGAGATGGGCAGATCCTCCGGCATGATTGTCTTTCCGTTTCCCATAACCACGGCGCGTTCAATGGCGTTTCTCAATTCGCGGATGTTGCCGGGCCAGTTGTAGCGACACATTTTATCCATGGCCGCTTCAGATATGGTCAGGCTCGACAGGCCGGTCTCCTTTTTGAACACGTTAAGGAAATGATCGACCAGAAAGGTAACGTCTTCAAGTCGCTCTCTCAATGGGGGCATATTGAGTTGGACCACGTTCAGGCGATAAAACAGATCCTCCCTGAACTTTCCTTCCTCCACTTCTTTCTTGAGATTTTTGTTGGTAGCCGACAGCACCCGCACATCCACGGTGATGGGCGTGTTCCCACCGACTCGGTAAAACACGCCTTCCTGCAGCACTCTGAGCAGTTTGGCCTGTATTCCCGGGGCCATCTCACCGATCTCATCAAGAAACAAGGTCCCTTCATGGGCGGTTTCGAATTTTCCAAGTTTACGGCCCGAAGCACCGGTAAAAGAGCCTTTCTCATGGCCGAAAAGTTCCGATTCCAAGAGGGGTTCGGGCAGGGCAGCACAGTTTAAAACCACCAGCGGTTTCTCTTTACGGGGGCTTTCTCTGTGGATCAGACGTGCGAGCAACTCCTTGCCTGTACCGCTTTCACCTTGAATCAGAGCCGTGGTTTTGGTGCGGGATAGTTTTTGGGCATCCTCCAACACCTTATTTAAGATTACGCTTTTACCGATAATCTGGTGCTTCTCGCCCAGTTCCTTCTTTAGGTCCTGATTTTCCTGGCGAACCTGTTCAAGGCTTCGTGCGCTGCCGATGGCCAGAGCGGCAAGGCTGGAAAATTCTTCAAGAACATCCATGTCCGCAGGGGTAAACTGGGTGTTGTCCTTTTTATTGATGACCTGGACGACGCCGATGGTGCTGGTGTTTATTTTTAAGGGAACGCAGGCCATGGAGCGGGTTTCATAGTCGATGCTGTCGCTTATTTCGCGCATCCAGCGGTTGTCCTGCTGGGCATCGGCAATGAGCAGCGGTTGGCCGGTTTCGGCCACGTGACCGGCGATTCCCTGGCCTATCTTGATCCTGAATTCTTTGATCTCCTCGCCTTTGGCGCCAGTGGTCACCTTGAAATAGAGCATGTTCGTGGTTGGATCCAGCAGAAGCAGTGAAGCGGCTTCTGCGCGCACGACGCCGGTGGCCGATTCGATGATCAGTTGGAGGAGTTTATCCAGATCCTGTACGGAAGAAACCCAGGACGAAATGGCCTTCAACTGGTCAATGGGGGCGTTGGCTTCGCAGGTGTCTGTTTTCATAATTGATGATCTTTGCGGCGATTTGGCCTGTAGTTGGTAGAATGATGGGCGCTGCCTGGCATGAATGTTACCAACCCGACCTCATATTAGCTCATGCGGCCATCAGGTGTCAAATCAAATGATGGATATCATTAAAGATTAGACTGCACTGATACAATTGTGCGCAGCAGCGAGACCAGGGCTTCACTGCTAGTGCGTCGGATTGAGATTCCGCGGCCCGACTGCATGGCCAGGCCGGCAAAAGGATTATCGGCCACGTTGATGTCAAACATTAGACCACCGTTGCCGAGCACCAGCTTGACGATCTGATTGGGCAGCGTCGTGGTCCCCGCGGTTCCCACGGTGATCAGCAGGCGGGTCCGCTTCGCCGTCTCGATGGCGCTGTTAAAATGATAGTGGCGTTCGTCATAGGTTTCGTCGAACCACAGCACGTTCGGTCGAAGCCAGCCACCACAGTCCGCGCAAATCAGCTGCCGGCGCTCCGCGTCGGACAGCAGACCTCCTTTTGCCTTGGGTGAAACGCCTTCAGGCAATGAGAATATTTCGTCCGAGCAGGCCGATGCACATCGGACCTGGAAAATATTGCCATGAATCTGAAGGGTTCGCGCAGGGCTGTTGCCGGCGCGGATATGCAGATTGTCCACGTTTTGGGTGATCAGGGTAAACCGGTTTTTCAGATGGGCTTCCATGGATGCCAGGGCGTGGTGGCCAGTGTTGGGTCGGGCTTTTCTGCATAGGCCCATGCGATACAGATACCACAGCCACACCGCTTCAGGATTTCGGCAAAACATGGCAACCGTTGCCATCTCCTGTGGATGATAGTTTCTGGAACCGATCGTCCAAAATCCTTGCGGTCCCCTGAAGGTGGGAATGCCACTTTCAGCCGATATGCCTGCGCCGGTGAGAACGGTTATATGCCCGTTGCCCCGGATGACTTCTGATAAGATTTGATCGGTAGTTGGTTTGCTCAATGGTGTTCACACCGCATGTGGTTTATCATGACTATGCCAATTCAGCCGGTCCGGCCGGCAGCAAATGCTTCCACGCAATCGTGCTGGTGGCATGCGTGTCGCCTAAATCCGCTGTAAGGCGTCGATGGTCACCGATGCAAGTAGGCGGATGAACCGCTTGTGATTCGATGGCAAATCGTCTACAGATAGGTCCATCCCGTGCACGGGGTGTGGCCGTTGAAAAAAACAGACCAGATTGAAAAGGAATCGGGCGCCATGATCATGCCGGAAAACAACCGTATCCCGAAAAAGGTGAAAACCGTTCATCTGATTGCCGTTTGCGGAACGGCCATGGGAGCCCTGGCCTGCATGCTCAAGGATATGGGGTACCAAGTCACCGGTTCGGACAACAATATCTACCCGCCGATGAGCCGCTTTCTCGAGGATAAGGGGGTCTCAATCATGGCCGGGTTTGACGGATCCCACTTGTCCTACCGGCCGGATCTGGTTGTGGTCGGCAACGCGGTACCGCGGGAAAATGCCGAAGTGGTCGCCACTGCTGAAATGGCGTTGTGTTACTGTTCCATGCCCCAGGCGGTCAACCACTTTGTGGCCGCCGGGAAGCGTCAGTTGCTGGTGGCGGGAACTCACGGGAAAACGACCACGTCGGCCATTCTCGCCTGGATCCTTTATTCCGCCGGTCGGGAGCCTTCGTTTATCATCGGCGGCATCCTTCCCAATTTTATGAGCAACTACCGCACCGGAACCGGCGATTGCATTGTCATCGAAGCGGATGAATACGATACCGCTTTTTTCGATAAAGGCCCCAAGTTCCTCCACTATACTCCGGAGGCCGCCATTTTGACCAGTGTTGAATTTGACCATGCCGATATTTATCGTGATGTGGACCATGTTCGAGACGCGTTCGGACGTTTTGTAGCGAAAATCAGTCCTGATTCTCTTCTGGTCAGCGTCGACGATGATCCCAATGTCACCGGTCTGGCAGGTCTGGTGTCGTGTAAACAGCTACCCTACGGCATGAAAACAGATTCGCCCTGGCAGTTGGGCGCAACCGACATCCAGCCACCCGCTACCCGTTTTCAGGTCATCAAGAATGGACAGGACTACGGATCGTTCCAGACCCGAATGATCGGGGCACACAACCTGAAAAATACCCTGGCGGCCATCGCGGTGGCCGATTATATAGGGGTGACGCCAGAAAAAATCGGCGATGCGCTGGCCAGCTTTTCCGGAGTGAGGCGGCGCCAGGAGATCCGCGGTGAAAAGCGGGGTGTTATCGTTATGGACGATTTTGCTCATCATCCCACTGCCGTCAGGGAGACGCTGCGGGCGGTCAGATCCCATTTTTCAAGAAACAGGATCATTGCTGTGTTCGAGCCGCGGACCAACTCGAGCATGCGCAGGGTATTTCAGCAAGAATATGCAACCGTTTTCGATCCGGCGGATCGAATTTGCGTCAGAAAGCCCTCGATGCTCCAAAAAGTTCCCGAAGGTGAACGATTTTCCAGTGAACGACTGGTTGCCGACCTGAAACAAAGAGGCAAGGATGCAGCCCATTTCGAGAATACAGAATCCATCATTGATGATCTGGCCCGCTCATCGCTGGGGGGCGATGTGATCCTGATTATGTCCAACGGCGGGTTCGACAATATCCACGAGAGATTGCTTGACGCGTTATAAAAAAATAAAACTGGGATGGTTGGCCTGCGACCCATCCTGCCTGCCGCTTTTGCCATGGTCGTTTGTCGATTTATTTTAAACAAATGTTAAGGTTTAAAAAATAGTTGTAATTTTAAAGCAACGGCCATATAGTGGGCTTGATTGACGCCATCCCGGTGCGTCCGACTTTTCCGGTTCGACGCTTTGGGCGGCGGCGCCAATCTCAGACTGGCAAGGTCCTTCCCTTTTGATCAAATAAACTCAGGAATGATTGACAAATGGCCGACGATGCGAAACCTGTTCAATTTCCCATGAGCGCGTCCGCATATGCAATTTTAAAAAGGCGGGCCAAGCATCTGGGACTGTCTACCGGCAAACTGGTTGAAAACCTGCTGGCATCCATGGAACTTCGTCTGCAACGGGCATATGCGGCTGCGTATATTACTGAAAATCAGGTCTCAGAAAAATCTGACAAGTTAATGATCGAGGCGATCCTGATCGGCGATGGGGAAGGCTGGTCCGACAACTGGGAAAACAAGAAAATGGCACAGTACCTTTCATTTGTGCGCAAAGACATCCTCAATGACCTCAACCAGTCGTCGACATGGACCCCTAAGATTCACATTGCCGATGATGACGCGGAAAAAGAGGAATAACCCGATCGAAAACGCGGGCTTTTTGTAAGATAATCGATTCAGGCAGCCTGCCTGTTCTGAGGTGTCACAGCGAGTGGATTTCCCACTGCTTGCGGAAGGAATCGCCTGCGAACCGACAATAACTAGTTTTTCGTTTGTTAGGGGTAGTAAAATAAGTTAACAATGTTTACGTTGCCGCCGGAATGAAGCGGTGCCGATCCCGCAGGAACTTCACCGTTCATTTCATAAAGATAAATTTAATATAATTAACAATCATTTATATCAATATTTAACCCTCCTTCGTCACGCCGGCCATTTCGATTCGCTGCACGCTCCATATAAAAACCTTGACAATGCCATGGCTTTAAATTACTTGCAGCTTGCATTCGACTGAGATGAAAATTATTTAAAAACAGGCAATTAAAAGGGTTAAGATTTCCTAAACACCTTTTTGTAGACAATTTGCCGCCACACGGGTTTATTTTTTTTGCATAGGGGAACTGACGATCCATGAGGTATGCTGCCACAATTATCGGAACCGGCTGCGCATTTCCTGAAAGCCGGGTAACCAACGATGACATCGTCGATCGGCTGGAAAAGGACAATATCTCCACCAACGACCAGTGGATAAGGGAGCGCACCGGTATCCGTGAACGACGGTTCTCAGATATAGAGAACCCGGACGAGCACAATTCCTCCCTGGGTGTGGCAGCGGCCAAGCAGGCGCTTGCCATGGCCGGTCGGACACCTGCTGACATCGATCAGATCATTTATGCCACCTGCACCCCGGATACCCTGATTCCTTCTACGGCCTGCTGGCTGCAGCATAAACTGGAAGCTCCCCAGGCCTGGGCCATGGATATCAATGCGGCGTGTTCAGGTTTTATTTACGGACTGGCCACGGCCGATAAATTCATCCAGTCCGGCCAGACCCGCACGGCACTTGTGGTCGGCGCCGAGGTGCTCAACCCCTTCATCAACTGGCGGGACCGGGGTTCATGCATTATTTTCGGCGACGGCGCCGGTGCCGTTGTCGTGGAACGCACCGATGCCGATGCGCCGGCACGGATCCTGTCCAGTCATCTGCTGTCTGACGGCAACCTTTGGGAATTGCTATATATTCCAGCTGGCGGATCACGCAAGGAGGTTACTCCCGGCCGTTTTTCGAAAAACCTGCATAAAATACGCATGTATGGCAAGGAGATTTTCAAGGTCGCCGTTCGCACCCTTGCCGAGTTTGCCACGCGGTCCCTTGAAAGCAATGGATTTACCATTGACGATATCGACTGGTTCATTCCCCACCAGGCCAATTACCGGATCATCGAGGCCGTGGCCAAACGCCTGCACTGCCCCATGGAAAAGGTGGTGGTGAATGTGGACCGATACGGCAATACATCCGCGGCCACCATCCCCACAGCCCTGGATGAGGCGGTGAGGGATGGCAGAATACAAAAGGGACAGCTGATCCTGCTCGACTCCTTCGGTGCCGGCCTGACCTACGGTGCCATATTGATGCGGTGGTAGGATCGTTCGACTGAACGGTCTGCAGCCGAGATACGATTCAGGCGCCAATCCAAACGGGAGGAAGAAAATGCTTCTTGACCGATTCTTTGAAAAAGGCCGGCAGTTTTTAGGTTGCGAGGTTCCCATCATGTGCGGTGCCATGACCTGGGTGAGCGATCCTAAGCTGGTCAGCCATATGGGCCGCTGCGGTGGTTTCGGCCTGCTGGCCGGTGGAAATGCACCCGTTGACGTGCTGCGGGCAGAAATCGAAAAGACCCGGTCCATCTCCGACAAACCTTTCGGTGTAAACCTGATCACCATTGCGCCGGCGTATCAGGAACAGCTGGCAATGGTCTGCGAGATGGGATGCCGCGTGATTGTTTTTGCCGGTTCGATTCCCAGGGAAAATGAGATCCAGCGCGCCAAAGAGAGCGGGGCGCGTGTCATCTGTTTTGCGCCAACCGATCAGCTGGCCTTAAAGCTGATCAAAATGGGTACCGATGCGCTGATTCTGGAAGGCTCGGAAGCCGGTGGGCATATCGGGCCCGTATCCCTGACCGTGCTGATCCAGCAGATCCTGTTTAACGTGGACTCGGTGCCCATTTTTGTGGCCGGCGGGATTGCCACCGGCAGGATGATGGCCCACCTGCTGATGATGGGTGCTGCCGGGATCCAGATGGGCACGCGTTTCGTCATGTCCGAAGAGTGTGCGGTGCATCCCAATTTCAAAGAGACCTTCAGGCGGGCCAAGGCCAGGGATGCGGTGGCCACACCGCAGTTCGACAGCCGCCTTCCCGTCATACCGGTGCGTGCGCTGAAAAATGTGGGTACGAATGAATTCGGCAAGCTGCAGTTGAACCTCATTCAAAAGCTTGAGGCTGACGCCATCGATCGCGTGGAGGCCCAGTACGAGGTGGAACGCTTCTGGATGGGCGCGTTAAAAAATGCCGTCGTTGACGGGGATATGAAAAAGGGATCCCTCATGGCCGGCCAGAGCGTCGGATTGGCGGACAAAATTCTGCCCCTTCAGGGCATTTTCGATGAGTTGGTCAACGATGCCGAGGCTGAATTGCAGCGACTTGCCAACATCTTTGCCCACTGATCCGCTTCGATCGTTTTACCTGATTGATTCAATATAGTGTTGACATCCTCTCCGTAGTTTGGTTAACCATTATTTTTATTTTAGGTTAACCAAATGGACCCTAAACAAACCATCTACAACATCCTGAACCGGGCCGATGGGGTGATCTCCGGCGAAGCCCTCAGCACTGAACTGGGCGTCAGCCGAGTGGCCATCTGGAAACACGTCCAGGGGCTCATCAAGTCCGGTGTCCCCATTTACTCCTCCCCCAAGGGCTATCGTATGCCCCCTGATCCGGACAGCCTGGTGCCGTGGGCCTTCGACAAATGGCGAGACCGTGTCCATTTTTTTACGGAGACCGGTTCGACCATGGACGAGGCCATGGTGATGGCGCGAAAGGGATGTGCTGAATTTACCGTGGTTGCGGCCCAACGACAGTGCCGCGGCCGGGGTCGCATGCAGCGAACCTGGCTGTCGGACGATGGCGGGCTTTATTTCACCGTTGTCGTGCGCCCGGATATCCCCATGCTGCTGGCCGGTCTGGTGAACCTGGCGGCAGCCGTGGACATGGCCCATCTCCTGCGGTTTCAATACCGGGTGGACGCGCGTTTGAAGTGGCCCAACGATATCCTGGTCGAAAAGCGCAAAATTTGCGGCCTTTTGTCCCAAATGGAAGCCGAAGGGGATCAGGTGGCCCACATGAATATCGGCATTGGCCTCAATGTCAACAATGCTCCTCAAACCGAAGTGCCCATCGCCACATCCCTCAAGGCGCTGCTGGGTCGACCCGTGCCGCGCCGAGAGATCCTTGTCGCCTTCTTGAACCTGTTTGAAAAGCGCATGGCGGCCTTTGATCCCCGTGTGGTCGTTGACGAGTGGAAATCGAACAATGTGACCCTCGGCCGTCAGGTCCGGGTCCTTACCCACAAGGAGAGGGTTGAAGGGACTGCCGTGGATATGGATTCCCGTGGTGGCCTGATCCTTCGGCTGGCCGATGGGTCCAACCGAACCGTAGTGGTTGGCGACTGTTTTATTGGTGGCGAGGATGAACCGCCGACTGACCCAGTAGTGGTGGGTCGATAACGCCGTTTTCATGCTTTCAACCCCGGCAAGGCAACCAAGGCCGACGGAGAACGAATTACATGGATGCATCCGCACAACAATTGAAACGAATGGTGTATGCGGCCCTCATGGCCGCCCTGACAGCCGCCGGGGCCTACATTGCCATCCCGGTCGGTCCGGTGCCTATTGTCCTGCAGAACCTGTTTATCATGCTGGCGGGTCTGCTTTTGGGCGGCCGCTGGGGATTGACCAGCGTAGCGGTTTATCTGCTGGCCGGCGCCGCGGGCCTGCCGGTATTTGCCGGTGGTACCGGCGGCATCGGAAAATTCCTAGGGCCAACCGGCGGGTACCTGCTGGGATTTGCCGGTGCCGCCTATCTGATCGGCATCATTTCGGAAAACGGTCGGGGGCGTGTGGCCATCGATGTGATGGCCATGGTCGCGGGCACGTTGATCATATACGCATTCGGCGTTTCATGGCTCAAGGTGGTCACGGGAATGAGTTTTTCCAAGGCATTCACCGTGGGCATGCTGCCCTTTCTCATCGGTGATGCCCTGAAAATCGCGGCCGCCATACCCATCGCCCGGGCGCTGCGCCCGATGATCGACGGCACGTTCACCGCCGTAAAAGCTGCCGAATAAAGCCGTGTCCATCATTCAGACCAGCCACCTTTCTCATCGCTTTGCCGACGGCACCCAGGGGCTCGACGACGTCACCCTCAGCTTTAGCGAGGGGGAATTCACGGTGATCGCCGGTGCCAACGGCTCCGGCAAAACCACGCTGCTGCGCCACATCAACGGCCTGCTCTTTCCCGGATCCGGGACGGTGACCGTATCTGGCAAGTCGGTGAAAGCGGATCCATTTGCCGCCCGGCAACAGGTGGGCCTGGTTTTTCAGGATGCCGACAGCCAGATTGTCGGTGAGACCGTCTACGATGATGTGGCATTCGGTCCGGAAAACCTTTCGCTCGGGCGGCAGGAGATCGACCAGCGGGTAAACCGGGCGCTGGCGGCCGTCGATCTCTCCGGGTTTGAAAACAAAACGTCCCACCATCTTTCCGGTGGTGAAAAGCGTCGTCTTGCCATTGCCGGGGTGCTGGCCATGGCCCCCCGCGTGCTGATGATGGACGAGCCGTTTTCCAATCTTGACTATCCGGCGACCTGCCGGGTGCTCGATCATATTCTCGACCTTCACAAAAACGGCCACACCATCATCATCACCACCCACGACCTGGAGAAGGTTATCGCCCATGCCCAGCGACTGGTGGTCATGGCAAATGGCCGCGTCGTAAAAGACGGCATGCCGGCCGACGTGATCGACGGCATCGAGCGATACGGCATTCGACTCCCATGCTCCGTGCAACTCGGTCGAGGAATCCGTCCATGGGCGAACTGACCGCCATCGGCTTCAGGCCCGGCCGATCGCCGCTTCACCGGCTGGATCCCAGAACCAAGCAGGCGCTGCTACTAGGGCTCAGCGCAGCGAGCCTGTGGGGAAAGCTGAGTTTTTTAGTGCTTTGCACCGTCGTGATGATGTTTTGCGCGAAGGCTTCCGGTTTGCGTATTTACCGGATGATACGTGAACTCCGGTATTTTCTCCTATTTCTCGGCTTTGTCTTCGGTGTCCGGGCGATGACATTCACCGGCGGTTGGACGCCCACCCTCCGTCCGGACGCTGCGGCAGAAGCGGTGACGGTGTGTTGGCGCCTGTTGCTGGTTGTCATCATGGGACTGCTGTTGATGGCGACGACGCGGACGGCCGATATCCGAGCCGCTCTGGTCTGGTATCTGAAACCGGTACCCGCTGTCGATGAGAAAATGGCGGCCACCATGGTGGGGCTGGTGGTGCGTTTTCTGCCGGTGATCCTCTATCAGGGGGCCGAAATAGCAGATGCCCAGCGTGCCAGGGGGATCGAAAGGCGCAAAAACCCGCTGACCCGGCTGATGCGGTTCTCGATTCCCTTGTTCCGCCGAGTCTTTCTAAGCGCAGACGAACTGGCCGCGGCCATGCAGGCCCGGTGCTACAGCGAGCACCGGACCCTTCCCGACCTCATTTTTACCTGGCGTGACGGCATGGCGGTGGGCGCCGTAATTCTCATATGCTCGACGGTGTTCCTTCCATAAACCGGTTTCTCGATCCCCATGCCGACGCTTATGAACCGCGATAGCGGGGACATTTCCCATAGGGTTGCCGGAGCGATTCATTGATTCCGCTGCCGGGGCTGCACGGGGCCTGCAATCATGACCAACGACTGGCTATCGTTACGGACCCGATTGCTCGAGCATGCATGCCACGTTGTTTGACAGCGCATCGGCGGTGGTGTAAGGCATAACGGCAAAATACCAGGCAGGTGAAAAAAGGGGAGTAACGCGTTGAAAATTGTCATTGTGGGTGCCGGTGAGGTCGGGTTTCATATCGCCAGCCGTCTGGCTCGGGAAAATAAAGATGTCGTGGTCATCGATTTTGATCCAGAGGCACTGAAACGGCTTTCTGAAAGCATCGACGTTCAGACGGTCGCCGGTTCAGGGAGCAGCCCCGCCATCCTGGAAGAAGCCGGCATCCGTGAGGCTGAAATCATGCTCGCCGTCACCGATTCCGACGAGGTGAACCTGGTGGCCTGCCTGATGGCCGATACCCTGTCTCCCACCACCAAGAAGCTGGCCCGGCTGCGGGGCGCCGATTTTGACCGCTATCACGATACGTTCAAGGTAAACCCGCCCCATATCGATACGGTCATCAACCCCGATATCGAGGTGGTCCGGACCATCGAACGCCTCATGAGCGTGCCGGGTGCGGTGGACGTGGGCGAATTTGCCGACGGCCGCATCAAGTTTGTCGGTGTCTATCTGGAACCCGGTTCCCGCCTGGCCGGTGTTCGCCTGGCTGACCTGCCAAGCGTCCTCAAAGAAGATCGGCTCCTGATTGCCGCGGTGGTTCGCGACGACCAGCTGATCATCCCCAAGGGGGACAACCACCTGCGCGATGGCGATCTGGTTTATTTTATCAGCGAAGAGAAAAACCTGTTCAGGCACCTCTCCATCTTCGACAAGCACGCCACGCCGGTAAAGCGGGTGCTGATCGTCGGCGGGGGGCGGATCGGCTACCGGTTGGCCAAAAGGCTTGAAGACAGGTCGCTCTCCTGCAAAGTCATCGAAAAACGCGCCGCCCAGTGCAGTTTCCTGGCCGAACAGCTGGAGCGCACCGTCGTGCTCCACGGTGACGGGTCGGACCAGGGCCTGCTGGTGGAAGAGAATATTCAAGACATCGACCTGGTGGTTACCCTGACCAGTGACGAAGAGACCAACATCCTGGCCTCACTATTGGCCAGACGGCTGGGCGCCAAGAAAACCATCACCCAGATCAACAAGTTCAGTTATTTTTCGCTCATGTCCGCCATCGGAATCGAACAGGTGGTCAGTCCGCGGCTGTCGGCGATCAACACCATCCTGCAGCATATCCGTAGAGGGAAGGTCCTGTCGGCCATATCCATTAAAGGGGAAGAAGGGGAGGTGATGGAGGCCTTGGCGCTGCCAACGTCCGACATCGTATCCAAGCCCTTAAAAAAGATCGCATTCCCCAAGGGATCCATGGTCGCCGGCATTATCCGTAAAGAGACCATCATCATCCCCGGCGGCGACAGCGTCATCGAACCGGAAGACCGGATTATCATTTTCGCCACCCGTGAGGCCATACCCGGCGTCGAGAAGATTCTTGCCGTAAAACTGGAGTATATTTAATTGCGCTGGCGCTATATCCTCAACACCGTCGGGGTCTTGACCCTGTTTTTCGGCGGGACCATGGTGGTTCCCCTGGCCTTCGACCTGTTTGCCATGGATCGCAGCCTGATGCCGCTGGTCAGAGCCATGGGCATTACGCTGGTTTGCGGAATCGCCCTGATGGCCTTGTTCCGGCACGAGAAGACTGACACCATGAGCCAGCGCGAAGGCATGGCCATTGTCTCCCTGGGATGGACGGCCATCGGCCTGTTCGGGGCATTGCCCTTTTATTTTTCCGACGCATCCTTTTTCTTTGTGGATGCGTTTTTTGAATCGGTTTCGGGATTTACCACCACCGGTTCATCGATTCTGACCAATATCGAAGGGTTGAGCCCAGGGCTGCTGGTCTGGCGCAGTTTTATCCAGTGGCTGGGGGGAATGGGCATCATCGTTTTGTCCATTGCCATCCTTCCCTTCCTGGGTGTCGGCGGTATGCAGCTTTACAAGGCCGAGGTGCCCAGCCCTGTGCCGGACAAGCTCAAGCCCCGCATCCGCGACACGGCATTGATCCTGTGGAAAGTATATGCCCTGTTCACCGTAGCCGAAACGCTGCTGCTGGTGATCGGCGGTATGAGCTTTTTCGATGCGCTTAACCATGCCTTCACCACCATGCCCACAGGTGGCTTTTCAACCAAAAACGCGTCGGTGGCCCACTTCGACAGTGTCTATATCGATATCGTCATTACGGTGTTCATGCTGCTGGCCGGAATCAACTTCTCACTTCACTACCAGCTTTTGAAGGGACGCCCACTGGCCTTCTGGAAAGATTCGGAGTGCCGGTTCTACCTGGCCATGTGCCTGGTATTGACGCTCGTGGTCGGGGTCGACGTCTACGGCACGGTGTATGCGGATGCCGGCCAGGCCCTGCGTTACGCCGCCTTTCAGGTGGTATCCATCGTGACCACCACCGGCTACGCGACGGCCGACTATGAATTGTGGCCGGGCATGTCCCAGATCATTCTCTTCATGTGCATGTTCGTGGGCGCGTCGGCGGGGTCCACCGGCGGCGGCATGAAGTGCCTTCGCATCATGCTCGGCTTCAAGTACTGCTACAAAGAGCTGTTTTCCATGATTCATCCGCGGGCCGTCTCCCACATCAAGATCGGCGGGAAAACCGTACCCGAGGATGTCGTGAGAAGTGTTCTCGGATTCCTGGCGCTCTACATGGCCCTGTTTGCCCTGTCAACCGTACTGCTGGCCGGCACCGGTGTCGATTTTGTCACCGCCCTCGGGGCGGTGGCCGCCACGATCGGAAATATAGGGCCGGGGTTTGGCATGGTGGGACCGGTTGAAAATTTTGCCCAGATTCCCTACTGGGGAAAATGGCTGCTCTCCTGGTGCATGCTCCTGGGACGATTGGAGATTTACACCCTGATCATTATCGTCGTTCCCGAATTCTGGCGTAAATGAAAAAAGGGCTTAATCTTTGAATTCACGACCCCTCGGAACCAAAAAAAATGGTCCGCCAATTTTCATGTTGACAAACCGTGGTTGGGCGTGTAGTTACGTTTTTTCTTTTGGGCCGTTAACTCAGTCGGTAGAGTATCTGCCTTTTAAGCAGAGAGTCGTTGGTTCGAGTCCAACACGGCCCACCAGAAGGTAAAATGCTTGCGTCCCCATCGTCTAGCCTGGCCCAGGACACCGGCCTTTCACGCCGGCGACAGGGGTTCGAATCCCCTTGGGGACGCCACTTACATCATATATTTTATTCCCTATGTAAGGCCGCTTACGCAGATCCTACCTGCCGGGCGGCTTTTTTGTTCTTAAAAGTGAGTTGTTGATGGCTTTCTGTTTTTGTCGTGGCTCACCAAATTCATAAGCACCATTTTTCCATTGTCCCACAGGCGATTTTAAGTGCATCGCGGACGCGTCCCCCAACCATAATTTTCTATCATACGAGCCAGTTTTTGAAGAAGCAATTTGTGCAATGCATAAATGACGTTCTTTTATTCTATCTCCATTTTGCTAATCAACAACATAAAATTATAAA